>JAIXVH010000485.1 GCA_027483125.1 Acetobacteraceae bacterium
GTAGCCCTTCCAGGCATCGGGGCGGTCCTCGGCGATGGAGCGTTCGACCTCATCCATCCAGCCGGGCTGGCCGGGGGTGAAGACGCTCTGCGTCAGCATGCGCCGCGTGCCGGCCAGGCTGTTGATGCGGGTGCGCGCGTCGCGTTTCATCTGGTTGGTGAGGAACCAGTCCTCCGGCCGGTCGGATGGCGCGCCTGAGAGCACCACCACGGCGGTATCGGAATCGAGGAACATCTCCTTCACGTAGTTCTCGAATTTCAGGTCGAGCTCGGTGGAGGTGCGGCCGGCGAGATCCGGGTTCCAGCCGCGGGTCGCGGCCAGGTTGCGCAGGTTCATGAAGCGCCGCAGGGCGGGTGGCAGCGGGTCGCGCAGGAAATGGGTGTGCACATCCATCACGAATTGCCCGGCAAAGCGCGCGGCGCGGGCCTGGGCCAGGTCGGGCATCGCGGCCTCGGCGCGGGTCACGCCGAAGACATTGCCATGCACTTCGTTGAGCGCGAGGAAGGCGGTGGCGAGCCCCGCCGGCGTGCGCAGGAAGCCGCGGCGCGAGAGGCCATGGCGCGGGGCATGTTCGGCCGCCATTTCCTGCACCCGGCGGGCGACGCGGCGTTGCCGGGCGGTGGCCGGGGCGGGGATGAATTCGCCGTTGGAGATGACCTGCATGGGGATGGGCAGGGCTGGCAGCGCCTCGGCCGGGTGCATGGCGGCGACGTCGTCGTCGGAGATCAGCAGGGACATGGGGCGGTTCTCGCTGGCGGCTCCGGCGCGTCATTCATAATGATATCGCAACAATAAGCGCAATAGCTTTCGGCGAACCGGCATCAACGCATGGCTCTATCCGGCCAGGCCCAGCAGCTTGCGCATCACGGTCGGCAGCTCGGCGGGGCTGGTCAGCGGCGTCAGGCCGGGTGGCAGGGCCTGCGCCTCGGCAATGAACAGCCGCAGCACCAGGTCGCGATGGGTCAATTGGTGCAGCGCTTCGCCAGGCGCGGCGCGCCAGTTCAGGCGGGTGTCGGGCGCATGCGGCATGGCCTCGGCATCCGGCCAGGGCGTGGCGCGCCAGGGCGTGCCTGGAATTTCCCACATGCCGCCGAACAGCCCGCGCGGCGGGCGGGCCCTCACGCCGATGCGCCCCTGCCCGTCGCGGATCAGGAAATGCACGCCATGCAGCACGCCGCGCGCCCGCTTCTCGGCCTTGCGCGGCAATTCGCCGGCGCGGCCGGCGGCGCGCGCGGCGCAGCCTGCCATCCAGGGGCACAGCGCGCAGGCGGGGTTGCGCGGGGTGCAGATGGTCGCACCCAGGTCGAACAGGGCTTGGGCGAAATCACCGGGCGCGGCGCGCGCGGCGGGCTGCTCCATGAAGCCCTGGGCCAGGCGCGCGAGCTCGGGCTTGGCGCCGGGCAGTGGTGTTTCCACCAGGAAGGCGCGGGCCATCACGCGTTCCACATTGCCATCGGCCGGCACCACGGGTTCCTGGAAAGCGATGGCGGCGACGGCCGCGGCGGTATAGGCGCCAATGCCGGGCAGCTTGCGCAAGCCCGCCGCATCGCGCGGAAAGCCGCCCTGCGCCGCCACCGCCTGGGCCGCGGCATGCAGATTGCGGGCGCGGGCGTAATAGCCGAGCCCCGCCCATTCGGCGGCCACTGCCTCCCAAGGGGCGGCGGCCAGCGCGCCGATATCGGGAAACCGCGCCAGGAAACGCGCATAGCGTGGCCCCACGGCGGCAACCGTGGTCTGTTGCAGCATCACCTCGGAGAGCCAGATGCGGTAAGGGTCGCTCTCGCCGCGCCAGGGCAGGCTGCGCTTCGTGCGGTGATACCAGTGCAACAGCGCTTCGGCGGCCAAGAGGGGGCGGATTGCAGGCATGGCGGGCGGGTATAAGGACAAGCGGGACGAATACCATGGCCCCAAACAGCTGGGCGCGCTGACGGCCGGCATCGCCCGTCCGGTGCTGCGCAAGCTGGTGCCCGGCAGCGCCCAGGTGCTGACCGACTGGGAAGCGCTGGTAGGCCCCGGCCTTGCCGCGCGCACACTGCCGCGCAGGCTCGATCGCGGCACGCTGGTGATCGCCTGCTCGGGCCCCACCGCGATGGAACTGACCATGCTGGGCCCGGCACTGATCGGGCGCATCAATTCGGGGCTGGGCCGCGCGGCGGTGCAGCGGCTGCGCTTCATCCAGGCGGTGGTGAAGGGGCCGGCACCGCGCCCTGCCCCGCCCCCGCCGGTGGTGCTGCCAGCCGGCATTTCGGCCCGGCTGGCGGCAGCACCCGAAGGGCCATTGCGCGATGCGCTGGAAAAGCTCGCCCAGGGGGTCTATCGAAAGGGCGGTTGAGTTGAGGGATTCCCATGTCGCAGACACGCCGCAACATTCTGGTCGGGGGCGCCGCCGCGGCGGCCACCGCCGGCATCGCCACTTACGCGCTGTGGCCCGCCCCGCCCGCCCCGCCGCCGCCATTGCCGCAATTGACCCAGGCCGCGCAGGCCCAGGCGCCCGCGCCCGCCACCAATGCGGCCGATCCGCGCCTGGCCGAACGCAGCGCCGGCCGGGCCAATGCGCCGCTGACGGTGTTCGAGTTCTTCTCGCTGACCTGCGGGCATTGCGCGAATTTCCACATCAACACCTGGCCGCGGGTGAAGGCCGAGCTGGTCGATACCGGCCGCATCCGCATGGTGTTCATGGACTTCCCGCTGGACGAGATCGCGCTGCGCGCGGCCATGGTGGCCCGCGCCCTGCCGGCCGAACGCTACGAGCCCTTCATCTCCACCCTGTTCCAGACGCAGAACCGCTGGGCCTTCGCGCAGGGCACGCAGATCGAGGAATTGGCGCGCATGGCCGCCCTGGCCGGCATGGGCCGCGAGATGTTCGACGCCACCATCCGCGATGCCGCCCTGCAGACCGGCATCCTGGAAGCGCGGCTCGCCGCCCAGAACCGCCACCAGATCCGCGCGACGCCGAGCTTCGTGTTCGGCACGCGCCTGGTCTCGGGTGCGATCTCCTTCGATGATTTCCGCACCCATGTGGAGCGTGGCGCCTAGACCATGTTGCGTTCACATGCGTTCACGCACCATGGTCCAGCCCGATGTGGAGAGCGGGATTCAGCGTATTCGGTGATCCCACCTCAACGCATCCCGCTCCAGTCGTGACCAACCCCATCCTGGTCGAGGTCACGCGCGGTGGCGTGGTCGAATCCGCCCATGCCGGCGCCGTCGCGGTGCTGGATGCCGATGGTGGCGTGGTGCTGGCCCTGGGCGATATCGACCGGCCGATCTTCCCGCGCTCGGCCATCAAGGCGTTGCAGGCGCTGCCGCTGGTCGAGACCGGTGCGGCGGACCGCTACGGGCTGACCGCGGCCGAGATCGCGCTCGCCTGCGCCTCCCACAATGGGGAGGAAGCGCATGTCGCCACCGCCGCCGGCATGCTGGCCAAGGCGGGCCAGAGTGTCGCGGCGCTGGAATGCGGCGCGCAAATGCCCATGCGTGGCGGTGCGCAGGCGCCGCTGTATCGCGCCGGCGCCTCGCCCACGGCGCTGCACAATAATTGTTCGGGCAAGCATTCGGGCTTTGTCTGCGTGGCCTGCGCCACGGGCGAGGACCCGGCCGGCTATATCCGCCCCGAACACCCGACCATGCGCCTGGTCACCGCCGCGATCGAGGATGTCTGTGCCCATGGCCTGGGTGCCGCGCATCGCGGCACGGATGGCTGTTCGATCCCCACCTTCGCCATTCCGCTGCGGGCGCTGGCGCATGGCTTCGCGCGCTATGGCACGGGCACCGGCCTGGGCCCGGCCCGCGCGGAGGCCGCGCGCCGCATCATGGCCGCGGTGGCCGAGGCACCCTTCTTCGTTGCCGGCACCGAGCGCTTCGACACCACGGCCATGCAAATCCTTGGCGCGCGCGCCTTCATGAAGGTGGGCGCGGAGGGTGTGTATTGCGCCGCCCTGCCGGAACTGGGCCTGGGCATCGCGCTGAAATGCGATGACGGCGCGACCCGCGCCGCCGAGGTGATGCTGGCCGCGATCCTGCGCCGCTGCCTGCCCATGTCGGCCGCGCAGGAACAGGCGATGCAGCCGCTGATGGCGCCGCGCCTGACCAACTGGAACGGCATCCATGTGGGCGATCTGCGGGCGGTGGGGGGCTTGGGCTGAGGCGTCACGCCAGCCCGCCGCCGCCTCAGGCCGCGCGCACCCGGTCCAGGAAGCCCGAGACCTGGTGACGCAGCCGCTCGGCCTGCTCGGCCAGTTCGGCTGATGTGCTGCTGACCTGGGCCGCGGCACCACCGGTATCGCTGGTCGACTGCTGCACCTCGCCGATGCGCGCTGCGATCTCCTGCGTGCCGCCGGCCGCGCTCTGCACGCTGCGGGCGATCTCCCGCGTGGCGGCACCCTGCTCCTCGACCGCCGCCGAGATGGCCGTCGCGATCTCGCTGATGCGCAGAATGGTGCCGCGGATCGCCTGGATCTCGTCGGCCGCGCCGCGCGTGGCCTCCTGCATGGCCAGGATCTGCGCGGTGATGCCCTCGGTGGCGCGGGTGGTCTGGCCGGCCAGGTTCTTCACCTCGCTCGCCACCACGGCGAAGCCCTTGCCGGCCTCGCCGGCGCGGGCGGCCTCGATCGTGGCGTTCAGCGCCAGCAGGTTGGTCTGGCTCGCGATATCGCTGATCAGGCGCATCACATCGCCGATGCGTTGCGAGGCCTCATTGAGGTTGCTCACGGTGCTGTTGGTGCGCTCGGCCTGTTCGACCGCTTCGCCGGCCACCCGCGCGCTCTCCTGCACCTGGCGGGAGATTTCGGTGACCGATGCCGTCAGCTCCTCCGCCGCGCTGGCGAC
>JAIXVH010000296.1 GCA_027483125.1 Acetobacteraceae bacterium
GACATGCGCGACGCGCCATCGCTCGCCGTGCTGCCCGCGCTGCTCGCCGCTGGCGCCACCATCATCGCCTATGACCCGGAAGGCACGGCCCAGGCGCGCCCCATGCTGCCGGCCGCCACGCATTACGCGACCAGCGCGATGGAATGCGTCACCGGCGCCGACGCCGCCGTGCTGCTGACCGAATGGAACGAATTTCGCGCTTTGCCACCGGCCCGCCTCAAATCCGCCATGGCGGGCGATGTTTTCTGCGATTTCCGCAATGTCTATGACCCCGTGGCGATGCGCGCCGCGGGCTTTCGCTACATCTCGATCGGGAGGCCCTGATGCCCGCATTCCAGCACCAGTTCCACAAGACCAGCCTGCGCGAATACGACATTCGCGGCATCATCGGTGAGACGCTGGGCGGCGATGACGCCTATGCCATTGGCCGCTGCTTCGGCAGCGTGGTGGTGCGTGCGGGCGGCAAGAAAGTGGCGGTGGGCTATGATGGCCGCCTGTCATCCCCGATGCTGGAAGAACGCCTGGTGGCGGGGCTGATGGATTGCGGCCTGCATGTCGCACGCATCGGCTGCGGGCCGACGCCCATGCTGTATTTCGCGGCCTATGCGCTGGGGGCCGATGGGGCGGTGATGGTGACCGGCAGCCACAACCCGCCCAACTACAACGGCTTCAAGTCGATGATCGGCAAGAAGCCGTTTTTCGGCAAGGATATCCAGGGGCTGGGCGTGATGGCTGCCGCTGGCGATGTGGTGCCGGCCGCGCAAGGCACGTCCGAGCAGGTCGATGTCGCCGAGCAATACGTCACGCGCATGCTGAAGGATTTCGATGGCACGCGCGGGCTGAAGGTGGTGTGGGATCCGGGCAATGGCTCGGGCGGCGCCATCACCGAAATGCTGGCCGCGCGCCTGCCCGGCACGCATAGCGTCATCAACGCCAAGATCGACGGCAATTTCCCGAACCACCACCCCGACCCCACGGTGCTGAAGAACCTCGAGCAGATCATCGCCAAGGTGCGCGAGACCGGCGCCGATCTGGGCATTGCTTTCGATGGCGATGCGGACCGCATCGGCGTGGTGGACGGCAAGGGGCATATGCTGTTTGGCGACCAGCTGCTGGTGGTGCTGGCGCGCGATGTGCTGCGCGACCATCCCGGTGCGACCATCATCGCCGATGTGAAGGCATCGCAGGTGCTGTTCGACGAAGTCGCGAAGGCCGGCGGCACGCCCTTGATGTGGAAGACCGGCCACAGCCTGATCAAGCAGAAGATGGCCGAAACCGGCGCGCCCTTGGCCGGCGAAATGTCAGGCCACACCTTCTACGCCGACAAATGGTACGGCTTCGATGACGCGCTGTATTCCGCCGTGCGCCTGCTCGGCGTGCTGGGCCGCGCCACGCAGACACTGGCCGAAATGCATGATGCCCTGCCCAAGGTGCTGAACACGCCGGAACTGCGCTTCGACTGCGAGGAGGAGCGCAAATTCGCCGTCGTGAAGGAAGTGGCAGACCGCCTGGCGGCATCCGGCGCCAAGGTGCAGGCCGTGGATGGCGTGCGCGTGCTGACCGATGATGGCTGGTGGCTGCTGCGTGCCTCCAACACCCAGGCGGTGCTGGTGGCGCGTGCGGAAGCGCGCACCGAAGCCGGGCTGGAACGGCTGAAGGCGCAGCTCGCGGCGCAGATCACCGCCAGCGGCCTGCCGGTGCCCGATTTCTCCGGCGAGAACGCCGGGCATTAGACGACCGGCCCGTGCCGTGGCTAACCTTGGGGATCATCCACAGGGATTGCATGGCATGCGGCTGATCATCTGGGTTCTGGCGTTGGTGCTGAGTGCCGCGCCGGGCTTCGCGCAAGCGCCCGGCAAGCCGGGCTTCGGCGGCGGCAAGCCCGAAACCGAACAGCCCGGCGTCTGCAACGTGCAGCAGCGCCAGTTGATCGAGCAGGCCTTCCGCGATGCGCTGGCGATGACGCGGCTGTCCATCCAGCGCCTGGACCGCGATCCGAACCTGCCGGAATTCCGCCGCTGGTTCGGCACCGCACCGGTGCAGACCGTGCGCGGGAACCTGGTGCTGATCGCCAATCACCTGGCCACGCAGCGGCCGCCCGCCTTGTTCTGCAACCCGCCCAATGCCTGCCCGCAGGGCCGCTTCGCCTTCGTCATGACGGGCAGCGGCGGCATGGGTTTCTGCCCGCTCTTCTTCAACGCGCGCAATGACGGCTTCGACAGCCGGCCCGGCATTGTCGTGCATGAGGTCAGCCATGTCGCGGCGCGGACGCGCGACATCGTCTATTCGCCGAGCCGCGCCGCCACATTGGCGAAGGACGACCCGATGAGTGCCGCGATCAACGCCGACAACTACGAGTATTTCGTGGAAACGGCGGGCGCTGGCGCCCTGCGTTGACGCGCCGCCTCGACCGGCGGAACATGACGGAAAGTCCAAGAAAGGGAAACGTCATGCATCGCCGATCGCTCTTTGCCCTGCCTCTGCTGGCCACACCCGCGCTGGCGCAGGCTTGGCAACCCGCCGGCACCATCCGCGTGGTCGTGCCCTTCCCGGCCGGCGGCACCACGGACATCCTGGCGCGCCTCTATGCGCAGCGCCTGACCGAAACACTGGGCGTCTCGGTCGTGGTGGAAAACCGCGGCGGTGGCGGCGGTTCCATCGGCGCCGATGTGGTGGCCAAGGCCGCGCCCGACGGGCAGACGCTGCTGTTCCACAACCTGACCTTCAGCACCACCACCGCGGCGCTGGAATTCGCCGGCCGCGCGCCGCATTCCATCGAGCGTGACTTCGCGCCCATCAGCCTTGGCGCCAATGTGCCCATGATGCTGCTGGTGCACCCCTCGGTGCCGGCGAACAACATCCGCGAACTGGCGGCCTGGGCTCGCACGCGGAACCCGCCGCCCTTCTATGGTTCGACCGGCCCAGGCAGCACCATCAACCTCATCGGGGAGGTGCTGAAGCGCGACGCGAATTTCGCCATGGAACACGTGCCGTTCCGCGGTGCGGCGCCGCTCGTGCAGGACATGCTGGCCGGGCGCATTCAGTTCGGCGGTGACCAGCTATCCTCCTCGCTGGCGCATATCCGCGCCAATACGCTCAAGCCGATCGCGACACTCGCCACGCAGCGCGCCCGCGCCCTGCCGGACATCCCCACCGTGCGCGAACAGGGTTTCGCCAACGCGGAACTGCTCGGCTGGAACGGCTTCTTCGCACCGGCGCGCACGCCGGAACCCGCGCTGGCCAGGCTGCATGCGGAAGTGGCGGCCGCGGCGCGCCATCCGGCGCTGGCCGCGCGCATCGAAGAACTGGGCGCCGAGCCCGGTGGCAACAGCGCCGCCGAATTCGGCGCCGCCGTTCACGCGCAGATCAACGCCGTGCGCCCGCTGGTGCGCGAACTGCGCATGCAGGTGGAGTAGTCGCCATGATCCAACGTCGCACCATCTTCGCCATGCCAATGCTGGCCGCACCGGCCTTGGCGCAGCAATGGCAACCCAATGGCCCGATCCGCGTCATCGTGCCCTTCGCCGCCGGCGGCACCACGGACATCCTCGCGCGCCTGTTCGGCAACCGCCTGGGCGAGACATTGGGCGTACCGATCCTGGTGGAAAACCGTGGCGGCGGCGGTGGTTCCATCGGTGCCGAACTGGTCGCGCGCGCCGAGCCCAACGGCCAGGTGCTGCTGTTCCACAACAGCACCTTCAGCGCCACCACGGCTGTGCTGGAATTCAACAACCGCGCGCCGCATTCCATCGAGCGCGACTTCGCCGCCATCAGCCTGGGCGCGCTGGTGCCGACGGTGGTGATGGTGCATCCCTCGGTGCCGGTGCGGAATCTGACCGAATGGGTCGCCTATGCACGGGCGCAGCCCACGCCGCCCTTCTATGGCAGCACCGGTCCTGGAAGCGCCGGCCATCTGGTCGGCGAGGTGCTGCAGCGCGACGGCAATTTCCGCATGGAGCACGTGCCCTTCCGCGGTGCCTCGCTGCTGGTGCAGGACATGCTGGCCGGGCGCATTCCCTTTGGCGGGGACCAACTCTCGACCGCGCTGCCGCATCTGCGGTCGGGCGCATTGCGCGCCATTGCCATCCGCTCCACCAGCCGCAGCCGCATGCTGCCGGATGTGCCGACAGTGGCCGAGCAGGGCTTCCCGAACGCTGCCATCCTCGGCTGGAACGGCTTCTTCGCACCCGCGCGCACGCCGGAAGCAGCGCTGGTTCGCCTGCAGGCCGAAATCGCGGCCGCCGCGCGGCACCCGCCGCTGGCCGCGCGCATCGACGAGCTGGGCGCCGATGCCGGCGGCAATTCCAGCGAGGAGTTCCGGACGATGGTGCATGAACAGGTAGCGAGCCTGCGGCCCATCGTGCGGTCTCTGCGCCTGGCGCCTGAGTGATCCTGTTCGTCTACGGCACGCTTCTGAATAGGCGCGTGCTGGACCGGATGGCGGGGGTGAAGGGGCTGCATCGGCGGCTGCGGCCAGCGCGGCTTTCGGGCTTCGCGCGCGTGTATCTACGCGGCACGCCGTATCCCACGCTGGTGCGGCGCGCGGGCGGCGCGGTGGATGGCGCGCTGCTGCGCGTGACGGGCGCGCCATTGGCGCGGCTGAATGCTTATGAAGGACCTTCCTACGCGCTGCATCCGCTGCGCGTGGACACGGCCCGCGGGCCGGTGCGCGCGGTGGCCTGGATCGCGCAGAGATGGCGCGCGGATCAGCGCGGCTGGATGGCCTGAGCGGCGCGTTCGCCCTCGGCCCAGGCGCCGCTGACCATGCCGGCCATGCCGTGATGCGTCGCCTCGCCAGCAAACATCAGGCGGCCATTGGCCAGCGGTTGCGCCAGAGCCGCGCGCGCGCCGGCGGCACCCACGCGCGCCTGGCTGTAGCTGCCGAGGAAGAGCGGGTCGCGGCCCCAGCTGGTGGCCAGCGCTGCGCCCAGCGGCGGGTTGCCGAAGATGTGGCGCAGTTCGCCCCGCGCGTGTTCGATCAACGCATCGCCGCCACCCAGTTCCCAGGCCAGCGTGCCACCGGCGAAGCCGAAAAGGTGGTCCGCCTCATGCGGCCAGAACACGAAGCTCAGCGGGCGTGGGCGCGCTGGCGTCACGCGGCAACGCACGGAATGGAAGGGCGCAATGCCCAGCCGGTCGGGACAACGGAAGGCGAATTTGTCGAGCAATGCCAAGGGCAGGTCGTGCACCGCCTGCGCATGTGTGGCGGGCAATGAGGGCGTGAAGCGAATGCCGCCCGCGGCCAGCACGCCGGTCGAGACGGTGATGATCGCCGCGCGTGCGCGAAGCGTGCCGAAGCCGCCCTGCGCGATGATGCCGGGGCCTGACCAGTCCAGCGATTCCACGCGCGCATCCAGGCGGATCGGCAGGCCTTGCGCCAGGCGCGCGATGACGCCGCCCACGCCTTCGCGCGGGAGCAGGTTGCTGCCATCCGGGCTGTTGGCGGCGATGTCATGGGCGGAGAGATGCTCGACCTCCATCGCCTGGATTTGCGCGCCCTGCCAATGCGCGACGGTCGCGTCCCAGGGGCCGCCATGCGGGATCACATCGGCGATGGCGCGGTCGGGGCCGGATGCCGCGCGCGCAACCGCTGCGTGATAGGCGTTGTCGGCGCGTTGGAAGGCGGCGAGTTCGGCGGGCGTCGCCCAAGCGTCGCCCATCCAGAAATGCCGCTCGCGGATACGGTCGTGGTTGACGGCATCGGGCGCGTGCGGCGTCAGCGCGTTCTGTTCGGCTGCGTGCAGCCAGGTCGCGCCATGGTCGAAGACGGCGCCGAGCGTGGTGCAGGCATGGGCGCGCCCACCGATGCGCGAACCGGCCTCCAGCACCACGCAGCTCAGGCCGCGTGCGGCGAGCGCGCGGGCGGTGGCAATGCCGGCGGCGCCGGCACCGATTACCACCACATCTGGATCGCTGGGGAACATGCGCGCAACATGGCACGCCTGGAGCAGATCGCATCCGCCCGGATGCGTGAAGATGCTCCAAAATTGCTTCGGAGAATTGCCATGCAGCATCCGCCCGCCGAACCCGGCATGCACGAGCAGGAGATCGACACGCCGGCCTTGGTGCTGGACCTGGACGCCTTCGAGCACAACCTCGACAGCATGGCGGCGCTGCTGGCGCCGACGCGCGCCAAGCTGCGCGCGCACACCAAGACGCATAAATCCCCCATCATCGCCAAGCTGCAGGCGGCGCGCGGCGCGGTCGGCCAATGCGTGCAGAAGGTGGCCGAGGCCGAGGCACTGGCCTGGGGTGGCATCGGCGACATTCTGGTCACGAATGAGGTGGTCGGCGCGCGCAAGCTGGCGCGTCTGGCCGCATTGGCCACCATCGCCGAAGTCGGGCTCTGCGTGGATGATGTGCGCCAGGTGGTGGCCGCAGAGCAGGCCGCGGCGGCCGCGGGGCGACGCCTGAAGGTGCTGGTGGAAATCGATGTCGGCATGGGGCGCTGCGGTGTGGCGGCCGGCCCGCCGGCGGTGGCGCTGGCGCAGCGGATCGCCGCCAGCCCGCATCTGATCTTCGGCGGCATCCAGGCCTATCACGGCCGCGCGCAGCATATCCGCGCGCCGGAGGAACGCGCCGCGGCCATCGATGGCGCGATCGACGCCGCGCGCCGCACGGTGGAGCAACTGCGCCAGCAAGGGCTGGATTGCCCCATCGTCGGCGGTGCCGGCACCGGTACCTTCGCGCAGGAGGCCGCGAGCGGCGTCTACACGGAAATCCAGGCCGGCTCCTACGCCTTCATGGATGCGGATTACGCGCGCAATGGCGCCGCGCCGCCCTTCCGGCAAAGCCTGTTCGTGCTGGCGACCGTGATGAGCACGGCGCTGGATGGCGTGTGTGTGGTGGATGCCGGCCACAAGGCGATGCCGACCGATAGCGGCTACCCGCTGGTGCGGCCGGGCCTCGAATATGTCGGTGCGTCGGACGAACACGGGAAGATCGTGGTGAAGGACGGCACGCGGCCGGAACTGGGCGAGAAAATCCGCCTGACGCCGGGGCATTGCGACCCCACGGTGGACCGCTACGACTGGTATGTCGGCGTGCGTGGCGGGCGAGTGGAATGCCTGTGGCCGGTGGCAGCACGGGGGGCCATGGCGTAACTCCCGTATTCGGGACATTCTCCCGAATGTGAGAGACGCGATCGAAGCCCGCATCGTCGAACGCCTGGCCGCCCTGCGGGTCGCGGCCGGGCTGTCGCTGGAGGAACTGGCCACGCGCAGCGGTGTCTCGCGCGCCACGCTCTCACGCATCGAACGCGGCGAGACCAGCCCCACCGCCGGCCAGCTGGGCCGGCTTTGCGCCGTGCATGGCTGGACGCTCTCGCGCCTGATGGCCGCGGCCGAGGACAGCGCACCCGCCCTGATCCGCCGCGCCGAACAGCCCGAATGGACCGACCCGCGCAGCGGCTTCACGCGGCGCGCGGCATCGCCCCCGGGGCCAGGGCTGCGCGTGGAAATCACCGCATGCGAACTGCCTGCGGGCGCGGCCATCGACTATCCCGCGCCGCCACTGCCGGGGATGGAACAGCACATCCTGATGCAGGCCGGCACGCTGGATTTCACGCATGACGCCGAGAGCTGGCGCCTCTCCGCCGGTGACTGCCTGCGGGCGAAACTGCATGGCACCACCAGGCTTGCCGCCGGCGCGCGCGGGGCGCGCTACCTCATCATCATCGGACAGCCATGATCGAGACGCTCGACGCCGCGGCCACGGAAACGGCCATTCCCGCGCTCGCGCGCATCCTGCACGTCTGCGTGCATGGCGGCGCCAGTGTCGGTTTCATCCTGCCCTTCACCGAAGCCGATGCCGACGCCTGGTGGCGCAGCGTGGTGCTTCCAGGCGTCACTTCAGGCGAGCGCGTGCTGCTCGTGGCGCGCGAGGGCGAGCACATCATCGGCACGGCACAGCTGGTGCCGGCTGGCATGCCCAACCAGACGCATCGCGCCGATGTCTCGAAGGTGCTGGTGCATCCGGATGCGCGGCGGCGCGGCGTGGCGCGGGCGCTGATGCAACGGCTGGAAGCGATCGCGCTGGAACGCGGCCGCATCCTGCTGGTGCTGGACACGGTGGAGAACAGCCCGGCGCAACCGCTTTATGCAGGGCTCGGATACCAGCTGGCAGGCGTCATTCCGCACTATGCGCGCGCCGCCCTGCACCCGGCGCTGGAGCCGACCGCGGTGATGTGGAAGGCGCTTACAGCCGGGTGACCGGTCGGGCCGGATTCACCAAGGGAGCGGTGCGCCGCAGCTCGACCGGACGCGGGCGCAATTGCGGCTGGGCTGCGCGCGGCGGCGTCGTTGGCGCACGCTGCGCGCTGCGCGGTGGCGTGGCGTTGCGCGACGCGCTGGCGGTCGGCGCCGCGGCCTGTTGCCGCGCCGGTGCGGGACGCGCTGCGGCCTGGCGGTTCGCCGGTGCCCGCGCGGCCTGCTGTGCACGCGGGCCTGGCACCTGCGCCGTGCGCGCCGGACCCAGGCGCGGCGCGACACTGCCCTGCACATCGGCACGCGCGGCAGTGCGGTTGGAATTCTCCGCGACATAGCTGTTGGCGCGCCGCGCCACGCCCTGCCGCGCGAAGCCTGCATCCAGCAGTTCCGCCATGTGCCGGTCACGCTCGGACCAGGACGGACCGCCCATGACCACACCGATCAGCCGCACACCGTCACGGCGGGCGGAAGTGACGATGTTGAAGCCGCTCCAGCGGGTGTAGCCGGTCTTGATGCCATCGGCGCCGTCATAGGCGCTGAGCATGTGGTTGTGGTTGTGGATCGCGCGGTTCTGCCAGCGGAAATGCGTGGCCGAGAACATCGCGTAGTGCTGGGGGAAATCCTCGATGAGGCGGCGGCCCAGCGTGGCCATGTCGCGCGCCGTGGTCTGCTGCTCGGCATCCGGCAGGCCGGAGGCGTTGCGGAAGGTGGTGCGCGTCATGCCCATCTGCCGCGCGCGCTGCGTCATCAACTGGGCGAAGCGCTCCTCGCTGCCGCCCAGGCGCTCGGCGATGGCGGCGGCCACGTCATTGGCCGAACGCGTGATGACGGCGAGGATCGCGTGCTCCACGCTCAATGACATGCCGGCGGGAATGCCGAGCTTCGATGGCGGGCGCGAAGCCGCTTCGGCGGTCATCGTGATGGTGCCCTGCGGGCTGACTCGGCCGTCGCGCATCGCCTCGAACAACATGTACAGCGTCATCATCTTGGTGAGGCTGGCGGGGAAGCGGGCTTCGTCCGCATTGTCGGCGGCGAGCACCTGGCCGCGGGCGTCCATCACGATGGCGGCGTAGTTGTCACGGCGTGTGATGTCTGCCCGCGCGGGCAGTGCCGCGGCGGTGAAGATGACGGCCAACAACATGACAACGCAACGGCGCATGGAACCCCCGATCGGCCCGCGATATCATGCCCCCACGCGCCGCCGGTTATGGGTAACGCCGGCGCCGAGGCCTTGTCCACAGTCTTCGATGCAGAAAGTTCAAGGATTTGCCCGCATTTCGTGAGACGCCCTGACGGCGGCTGGATTTTTTGTGCACTGCACAAATTTTGCTTGCATCGGCCGGGACGGGGGCCTAGAAACCCTCTCGTGCTGCACCGCAGCAATTTTGTTTTCACCCAGCCGGCGCCGCCGGCGCCAGCCAGAGGAATCCGGGCAACTCCGGATTGATCCACATGACCACCAAGAGCAAGCCCGCCGTCGCCGCAGCCGACGTGACCAAGCTGATGAGCGAAGCCGCCGCGAACGGCACCGCCCAGGCGCAGAAGGTGATGGCCGACACGACCGCCCAGGCGAAGGCCGCCGTCGAGAAGTCGATGGAAACCGCGCAGAAGACCGCCGCCGACATGATGAAGGCCGCCGAAGACGCCGCCGAATTCAGCCGCGGCAACGTGGAAGCCTTCACCAAGGCCGCGCAGCTGTACTTCACCGGCGTGCAGGACCTGGGCCGTCACATGATGACGACCTTCCAGGGCTATTCCGACCAGGCGATCGAAGGCGCCAAGGCGCTGTCGACCGCGAAGTCCCTGAAGGATGTGGCCGATGTGCAGGCGACCCTGGCGCGCACCGCCATGGAAAAGAGCCTGGCCGACATGACCAAGTTCCAGGAAGCCGCGATGAAGGTCGCCGAGGTTTCCATGGAGCCGATCTCCGCGCGCATGACGATCGCGATGGAAAAGATCGCCAAGCCGCTGGCCGCCTGATTTCAGGCGCGGGGTCACCCGCAGCGTTCATGACGGCCCGGGTGCATCTGCTCCCGGGCCGTTTTTTTATCGCCCGATTCAGGCTTGCGGTGGCATACCCTTTTCCAGCGGCCCGAACACCCGATATCCTGAGGCCAGATGAGCACCCTGACCAAGATGGCACGCATGAGCGACGACAAGGACCAGAACGGCGGCAATGGCGGGCCCGGCGGGCCTGGCACCACCGTGGTCACGAAGCCGCGCACCAAGACCAAGAAGCCGGCCATGTACAAGGTGCTGATGCTGAACGACGACTACACGCCCATGGAGTTCGTCGTTCACGTGCTGGAGCGGTTTTTCCAGAAGAACCGTGACGAAGCCACGCGCATCATGCTGCATGTGCATCGCCGTGGCGTGGGCGTGTGCGGCGTCTTCACCTATGAGGTGGCGGAGACCAAGGTGACCCAGGTGATGGACCTGGCGCGCCAGAACCAGCACCCGCTGCAATGCACGATTGAGAAAGAGTAACCCTTCGTGACGTATTTCAAGTGGCTGACACCGCGCCGGCACGTCACCATGTAATTCGCATCCGGCGCCACGGTTCGGCCCGGTGATTGAGGAGCGTTGCCGATGCTTTCGAGGAATCTGGAACAGACGCTCCACCGGGCGCTCGGGCTGGCCAATGACCGCCGGCACGAATACGCCACCCTGGAACATCTGCTGCTGGCACTGTCCGATGATGCGGACGCCACCACAGTGCTGAAGGCCTGTGGCGTGGATGTGGACAAGCTCAAGCGCGACCTGACGGAGTTCCTGGACAAGGACCTGGCAGGCCTGGTCACCGAACGCGCGGGCGACCCCAAGCCCACCGCCGGTTTCCAGCGCGTCGTGCAGCGCGCGGCGATCCATGTGCAATCCTCCGGCCGCGACGAGGTGACGGGGGCCAATGTCCTTGTCGCGCTGTTCAGCGAGCGGGAATCGCATGCGGTGTATTTCCTGCAGCTGCAGGACATGACACGCCTGGATGCGGTGAATTTCATCAGCCATGGCATTGCGAAAGCACCCGGCCGTTCGGTGCCGCGCAATGTGCAGGGCGCGCCCACCAACCAGCGCAATGAGGATGGCGAGCAGCCGGAGCGCGAGGAAAAGCCGCGCAACGCCGGCCAGAAGCCTGGGCAGGATGCGCTGTCCACCTACTGCGTGAACCTGAACAAGAAGGCGCAGCAGGGGAAGATCGATCCGCTGATCGGGCGCGACCAGGAGATCGAGCGGACTATTCAAATTCTCTGCCGGCGGACGAAGAACAACCCGCTTTATGTGGGTGATCCGGGCGTGGGCAAGACCGCGATCGCCGAGGGCCTGGCCAAGCGCATCATCGAGGGCGATGTGCCTGAGGTGCTGTTGAAGTGCACGATCTTCTCGCTGGATATGGGCTCGCTGCTGGCCGGCACGCGCTATCGCGGCGATTTCGAAGAGCGGTTGAAGGCGGTTGTCTCGGAGCTGGAAAACCAGCCGGGCGGCATCCTGTTCATCGACGAGATCCACACCGTGATCGGCGCCGGCGCCACCTCGGGCGGTGCCATGGATGCGTCGAATTTGCTGAAGCCGGCGCTGGCGCAGGGCTCGCTGCGCTGCATCGGCAGCACGACCTACAAGGAATATCGCCAGCACTTCGAGAAGGACCGCGCGCTGGTGCGGCGCTTCCAGAAGATCGACGTGAATGAGCCGAATATCGAGGATACGGTGAAGATCCTCCAGGGGCTCAAGACCAATTACGAGAAGCACCACAAGGTGCGCTACACGCCCGAAGCGATCCGCGCCGCGGTGGAGCTTTCGGCCAAGTACATCCATGACCGCAAGCTGCCGGACAAGGCGATCGATGTGATCGACGAGGTCGGTGCCTCGCGCATGCTGCTGCCGGAGAACAAGCGCCGGAAGACCGTGACGCTGAAGGATGTGGAGGAGATCGTCGCCAAGATCGCGCGCATCCCACCCAAATCCGTCAGCACGGATGACAAGGAACAGCTGCGCAATCTGGAGCGCGATCTGCGCTCCATGGTGTTCGGGCAGGACCAGGCGCTGATCGCGCTGGCGAGCGCGATCAAGCTGTCGCGCGCGGGTCTGCGCGATCCGGAAAAGCCGATCGGCAACTACCTGTTCACCGGCCCGACCGGCGTGGGCAAGACCGAGGCCGCGCGCCAGCTGGCGAAGACGCTGGGCATCGAAATCCTGCGCTTCGACATGTCGGAGTATATGGAGCGGCACAGCGTCTCGCGCCTGATCGGCGCGCCGCCGGGCTATGTGGGCTTCGACCAGGGCGGGCTGCTGACCGATGGCGTGGACCAGCACCCGCATTGCGTGCTGCTGCTCGACGAGATCGAGAAGGCGCATCCGGACCTGTTCTCGATCCTGCTGCAGGTCATGGACCACGGGAAGCTGACGGACCACAACGGCAAGACCGTCGATTTCCGCAACATCATCCTGATCATGACCACCAATGCCGGTGCCGCCGACATGGCCAAGCCCGCACTGGGCTTCGGGCGCGAAGCACGTTCCGGTGAGGACCAGGATGCGGTGAAGCGCATGTTCACGCCGGAATTCCGCAACCGGCTGGATGCGATCATTCCCTTCGCCAACCTGGCGCCGGAAGTGGTGGCGCAGGTGGTCGAGAAATTCGTGATGCAGCTGGAAGCGCAGCTGGCCGACCGCAATGTCACGATCGAACTCTCCTCCGCCGCGAAGGAATGGCTGGCGGAACGTGGCTATGACCCGCTCTATGGCGCGCGGCCGCTGGCCCGCGTGATCCAGGAGCACATCAAGAAGCCGCTGGCCGAGGAATTGCTGTTCGGCAAGCTGGTGAAGGGTGGCGCTGTCCGGGTCGGGTTCAAGGATGGCGAGCTGACCTTCGAGGTGGTGGAAACACCGGTCGCCGCATTGCCCAAGCCTGAGAGCGATGGCGATGAGGGTGACGCGGAGAAGGCACCAGAAGCGGCGGGCTGAACCGCCGAACAATCCGAGGGCGCCAGGGCAACCTGGCGCCCTTTTTGGTTTTGACAGGGCTGATTCACGAATCAGCCTGACCCGATGGGAGTGACCACATGAGCGGCATCGAAAACTGGCCCGAATACAACGCCTCGCTCCGCGAACGCGGCAAGGAATTCGCCGCCCTCGCGCCCGAGGCGATGAAGGGCTTTCAGGCCCTATCGCGCGGCGCCTCCACCACCAAGCACCTTGATGCCAAGACGCGCGAATTGATCGCGCTCGCGGTGGCGGTCACCACCCGCTGCGAGGGCTGCATCGACGCCCACGCCCGCAAGGCCCGCACCGCGGGCGCGACCAAGGAAGAGGTGGCCGAGGCGCTGGGCGTTGCCATCGCGCTGAACGCCGGTGCCGCGCTCACCTACTCCCTGCATGTGCTGGATGCGTTGGACGAGGCCAAGTAGCGCGCACTACAACGCGAAGCGCGTTCCGAACACGATGCTGCGCCCCGGAATCACATAGCCGCTGGTCGGTTCGAACGGGTTGTTGCCCAGGTTGCGCGCCTGCAGCACCAGCGTGATGTTCTCGCTGGCGCGGTATGTGATGGCCAGGTTCGCCGTGGTGCCACCAGGCTTGCGCGAAGGCGTGAAGGCGGATGCGCCGCTATTGGCCACCAGGAAATCCTGCGCGGCACCCGTCACCAGGATTTCCGGCGCGATCGTCAGGCCCGGCAGCGGCGATACGCGTGCGGAGATCGACACCAGGTTTTCCGGCCGCCGCAACAGCCGCGCACCGGTGTCGCTGTTGAAGGCGCGCGTGAAGGTCCAGGCCGCCCGTGCCTCGAGCCACGGGGCGGGGCGCAGTGTCACGAAGGACTCGACGCCACTGATCCGCGCGCGGGCGACGTTGATCGGCGTGAACACACCGCCGGCAAATCGCGTGTCGATCAACTCGGTCGCCCAGGTCTGGAAATAGGTGGCACCCAATGTCGCCAGCCCCCCGACATCATGCTCCACGCCCAGTTCCCAACTCGTGCTGCGCTCGGGGCGCAGATTCGGGTTGCCCAGGAAGAAGGGCGACACGCCAAACCGCTGGAACAGCGAAGGTGCGGCGAAGCCGCTGCCCACGGCGGCGCGCAGCCGCGTGTTGAACTCCGGCAGCGCATAGACGCCGCCCAGGCGCCAGGTCGGCGTCGCGCCAAAGCCCTCGATGGAATCGACGCGCATCCCGGCCGAGAGATCCAGCCGCGTCCCCAGGCGGTACTGGACCGCCAGATGCCCCGAAACGCTGTCCTGCCGCGCATTCGTCAGCGTGCGGAACGGCGCATTGCCCGAGGCGCTGATCGTGCTCTCGCGCATCCAGCCCACCCCGAAGGAGGCCGCGCCATCCTGCAACGGCCCGAAGCCCGGCAAGCGCACGCGATTGCCCCAATCCAGCGTCATGCGTTGGCCGGTGAAGCTGTCATTGGCGGTGGCGGTCGAGAAGGCATCGGCGCGGTTCACATAGCTGCGCCGTTCGTCGGTCACGCCGAAGCGCAGGCCCGTCACCCAGGCGCCATCGAACAGCGATGTCTCGCCGCGAATCTGCCCGGTGATGCGCCGTTCGGCGGCGCGGAAATTCGGGTCATCCGCGCCGAAGCGGTCCAGGCCGAAATGCGCATCCTGCCAGCGCAAACTGCCCTCCACGCGGCTGCCGGGCAGCGGCGTCCAGCCCAGCCGCGCGAGGGTGGCGATGCCGCGATAGCCATCCGCCTCACCGCGATTGGTCGCAAGCCGCCCGGGCACTACATTGAAGCCGCGGGTAGAGAGCGATTCGGCGGCGACCAGATAGTCGAAATCCCCCACCGTGCCGGCCACGCCGCCATCGGCGCGCAAGCTGGCTTGTGACCCGCCCAGTATGCCGCCGAACAGCTGCGCGGCGCGGTCGGCCGGCGCGCGGCGGGTGATGATGTTGACCACACCGCCCAGCGCGTTGGAGCCATAGAGCGAACTGGCCGGCCCGCGCAGCACCTCGATGCGTTCCACGCCCGCCAGCAGCAGGCTGCCGAAATTGAACGCATTGTTCGTGCCGCTGACGTCGTTCACCGGCACGCCATCCAGCAGCACCTGGGTGTGGTTGGAATTCAGGCCCCGCATGAAGCCCGCGGTCAGGGCGCCCGGCCCGCCCTGCGGCACCACATTGATGCCGGGCACGAACATCAGCGCATCCGCCAGCGTGGTGTAGCCGCGCGCTTCGATATCCTCGCGCGTGATGGTGGTGGTGGCGACGGGCACGCGTTCGGTGGCCGTGGGGATGCGCGCGCTGGTGATGACGGTGTCCGGGATGGCTTGTTGCGCCAGCGCCGGTGCGCAGATGGCAGTGAAGAACAGCAACGACAAACGTCGCATAGTGGAACCCTCCGAGCATGTTTCCCCAGGCGCGGAATGCGCCCAGGGGCTCGTCGTTCCCGCAGACGGCTGGCGTCCGATCGGGCATCGCGCAGCGATGCCGTGAACGGCCGCCCATATCCGTGGCCGTGGTGCACCCCGCCCACAACACGCGAGACAACTCCGCTCCGGCCGGTCTCCTGGCTTGTGGTGTGGAGGCTTGCGCTTCCACCTGGTCCGCCTTCTCACGGCATGTCGCCGCAATGGCATGCTGGACCAGTGCACCACGTACAGTTGCGGGGGCAGCCGCGGTTCGCGCGTTCCCGTTTCAACCCTTTCGGGTCACCGATGCGTAGACGAAACGTGGCATGCCTTGGCGCTGCGGAGAAGAGGGTTACGCTGTTCCGCGTGCGCCCCAACCGCTTCGTCGCCGCCGTCGTCATCGCGCAGATCCTGGCGCAGATCGGCACCTTCACGCTGCCGGCGCTGCTGCCGGATTTCATCGCGCGCTGGGGCCTGTCCGGCACCGAGGCCGGCTGGCTGATCGGCGCCTATTTCCTGGCCTATGTGGCCGCCGTGCCGGTGCTGGTATCGCTGACCGACCGCGTGCCGGCGCGGCGCATCTATATGATCGGGACCGGGGCGGCGGTGCTGTCGCATCTCGGCTTCGCCTTCACCGATGATTTCTGGCTCGGCATGGCGCTGCGCTGCCTGGCCGGCATTGGCTGGGCTGGATGCTACATGCCCGGCCTGAAGGTGATCGCCGACCGGCTGGAGGGTGCCGCGCAATCCCGCGCCGTCACCTGGCACGCGGCGGGCGTGGGCATCGCGGGCGCCTGCTCCTTCATTGTGGCCGGCGGCATGGCCGCGCTGGGCGGCGCGCCGGCCGCGTTCCTGTTCAGCGCGGCGGCGGCCTTCGCGGCGCTGCTGATCGGCTGGTTCGTGATGCCGCGCGATGCACCGCCAGGGCGCACCGACACCGCAGCACTGCTGGATTTCCGCCCAGTGCTGCGCAACCGCCAGGCCATGGCCTGGATCGCGGGCTACACCGTGCACACCTGGGAATTGGCGGCCTTGCGCGCCTGGGGCGTGGCGTTCCTGGTGGCCGTCATCGCGCTGCATGGCGCGCCGGATTGGCTGCCGGGGCCGACGGTCATTTTCACCATCGTAGGCCTGGTGGGTATCGCCACCTCCATCGCCGGCAATGAACTCGCGCAACGGCTTGGACGGGCGCGCGTGGTGGCGGCCGCGATGGGCGGCGGCGCCGTGCTGGCGCTGGCCTGCGGCTTGTCGGCGGCCGCGCTGCCTTTGGCTGTGCTGTGCATCATCGCCTGGAACGCGGCCATCTACCTGGACAGTTCCGCGTTGACGGCCGGCACCGTGCAGGCCGCCGAGACCGGCCGACGCGGTGCCACCATGGGGCTGCACAGCATGTGCGGCTACGCGGGTGGCTTCATTGGACCCATCGGCGTGGGCGTGGCGCTGGATGCCGGCGGCGGCTGGGCGCTGGCCTTCGGGCATCTGGCGATGCTCGGCGTGGTTGGGCTGCTGGCCGTGCGCTGGCTGGGAAGGCGGCGTTGAATGGCGGCGGCGTGAACAAGCGCTCACACCCATGGGCTGGACCGTGATCGGCGCCTGTCGCGGCACCGATCATGGTTCAGCGCAGCGTCACTCCAACACCATGCAGCTGGCGCCGACCGGCAGGCCGGTCACCCGCAGCGTCGCATCCCTGAGGACGGCGCTGGTGGCGCGGCAGATCATCCGGAAGGTGCCGCCCTCATGCGCCTCGATGGTGAACCGCACCCGTTGCCCGCTATTCGTGGTGATGTTGCGGTTGGTGTAGATGCAGCGCCGCGTCGGCACGGTGACGACGGTGAGCAATTCGCTCCAGCTGCCGGACTGGTCGAGCTGTTCGATCACGACGCGGGAATTCCAGTTCACCTGGTTGAACTCCACGCACATCATGCGCGGGGTCTGGCTCTGCTGGCTCTGCGCCGGCGGGGCCATGGCCAGGCCTGCGAGGGTGGTCATGGCGAGGCTTGCGGCCATCAGCGTCTTGCGGGTCATTCGGGTTCTCCTTCTTTCGTGACCTTACAGGGGGTTTCGGCCGCCTGACCAATAGGCTCTGGCTGTTCCCGCCATAGGCCCTGGCCGACCGCGAGGCACCGCGATAGCGTCGGGCCATGAAAACACGCGTCACCGAGATGCTGGGCATCCGCTATCCCATCGTGCAGGGCGGGTTGGCCCGGGTGGCCTATGCCGAGCTGGCGGCCGCCGTCTCCAACGCCGGGGGGCTGGGGCAGATCAACACCGTGGGCCTGACGGAGCCCGAGGCGCTGCGCGCCGAAATCCGGCGTTGCCGCGGCATGACGCCGCACCCCTTCGCGGTGAATTTCCCGCTGGGGCGGATGGATGTGGCGCCGCTGCTGGATGTGGTGCTGGAGGAAGGCGTGGCCTGCGTCGCCTTCACCGCCGGCAACCCCGCGCCCTGGCTGAAGCGCTGCGAGGGTTACCCCATCCACACGCTGGTGCTGACCGCCGGCCCCGAGCTCGCGAAGAAGGCCGAGGCCGCTGGCGCGCATATGGTCGCAACCGTCGGCTATGAAGGCGGCGGGCATATCGGGCGCGGTGACGAGACGACGCTGGTGATGGTGCCGCGCGTGGTGGATGCGGTGAAAATCCCGGTGCTGGCCTCGGGCGGCATCGCCGATGGGCGCGGCCTGCTGGCCGCACTGGCCCTGGGCGCGGAGGGTGTCGAGATGGGCACCCGCTTCGTCGCCACGATCGAGGCGCAGGCGCATGCCGCCTACAAGGCCGCACTGGCCGCAGCGCGCCCCGAGGACACCATGATCATCAAGCGCAGCATGGGCCAGCCAGGCCGTGCGCTGGCCAGCGCGCATGCGCGGCATATCGTCGCGCGCGAAGCTGCCGGCGCCGAGAAGGACGAATTGCTCGAACTCGTCTCCGGCGCGCGCAACGCCGTGGGTGCCACGGATGGCGACCTGGAGAGCGCCTATGTCTGGGCCGGGCAATGCGTCGGCCTGATCGACGAGGTACTGCCGGCTGGCGAGGTGATTCGCCGCATGGTGGCGGAGGCCGAAGCCGGCCTGGCGCGGCTCTCCGCCCTACGATAGTCCCGCCCTATCGGCGCCATACGAAGCGCCGCCTCACGCCTATCACACGCTCGGGGGTATCTCTGGTTTCACGGAAGGCAGCCCGCCTTCCCTGGAACCGGAAGGACCACCCCATGCGCCGCATCGCCATCGCCCTGATCGCCATCGCCGCCATCGGCGGTACCGCCCAGGCCCAGACCCGCGACATCGCCTGGCAGCCCCAGAACACCGCCGAGCTGCTGGCCGTGCATGGCCATACCGGGATGATGGGCATGGGCGCGCAGATCGCCCAGGCCCGGTTGATCCGCCAGCAGGCCCGCCAGGCCCCGCAGCGGCCCACCCGCTGAGAGTTGTTGCAGAGCAGATTGACGCTCCCGGCCGATACCAGCCGTGCGCGATCTGCTCTGGGAAGTTGGTCCGTGGCGGGTCTTCTCCCGACCCCAAACCTGCCATGGATCAGGCGCCCGGATGGCTGGATGGCCATCCGGGCGCTTTCACGCGAGGCCTCTTGCATTGCGCCGCAAACCGGACCAAATCCGTCCTGTAATCGCAGCACACAGGCGCAAGATGTTCATCGAAACCGAAGGCACCCCCAACCCCGCCACCCTGAAATTCCTGCCCGGGCGGGATGTGATGGGCACGCGCGGCACCGCCGATTTCACCAGCGCGGAGGCCGCCGTGCGCAGCCCGCTGGCCACCCGCCTGTTCGAGCTGGATGGCGTGGCACGCGTCTTCCTGGGCGCCGATTTCATCACCATCACCAAGGCGGATGACACGGATTGGGTCGCCCTGCGCCCAACCATCCTGGCCGGCATCATGGCGCATTTCGTGGCGGAACTGCCCGTGCTGGAAGGGGAAGATGCCGACGAGGCCGAGGATGTAGACCCCGCCGATGCCGAGATCGTCGCCACCATCAAGGAATTGCTGGATACGCGCGTGCGCCCGGCAGTGGCCGGCGATGGCGGCGATATCGTGTTCCGCGGCTTCCGCGATGGCATCGTGAAGCTGCGCATGCAGGGCGCGTGCAGCGGCTGCCCGTCCTCGCGCGCCACGCTGAAGCACGGCGTGGAGAACATGCTGCGCCACTACGTGCCGGAAGTGCTGGCCGTGGAGCAGGTGGAGGCCTGATCACCGGCGTGACCCAGGCGCGCTTTGCGGGATGGCTCCCCCAGGCTGGCGCGCGGCATGCCGCGCCCGGCCGGTGACCGCGCCGCGCCGCCTGGCCTTGGACGCGGCCGGCGATGTCATCCTGAACGCCGAGGACGCCGCAGCGCTGCTGGGCGCGCCGCTGGAGGCATTCCTGCGCGACCTGCGCGCCGGCCATGTCTATTCGCTGGTCGAGCGCGGCCAGGGTGAGGATGCCGGGCGCATCCGCGCCACCCTGCGCCGGCGCGCGCGCGAAATCCGGCTGGTGATCGACGCCGCGACGGGTGAGATCCTGGAGCAATAGACGATCACGCGTGGGAACTGCCGCTACGCGCCCACCTGCCGCCAAAATGACCGGCCAGACTGACCGGTCCAGTCGTTCAGCCCATCACACGCGGCCGGCGTGGCTCGCGCTTGGGCCGTTCTTCGCGCGGCGGCGGCGCGGGCTGCGCCAGTTCCACCTGCAATTCCCTGATCTTGCCGACGATCGACGCGCGCAATTCCGGAGAGGTATGCGGCTTCAGCCCGGCATAGACTTCCTTCAACTCCCGCAGCTGCTTTTCCTTCTCCAGCCGCGAGCGGGGGATGGGGCGGTTATCGCTGAGCTGGCCTTCGCGCGAACGCATGGTTTCTGTTTCCCGACATGACGGCGCTGGTCGGACCCCAAGGCCCGGCCGCGCCTGTTATACCCGTAGAGTCTGGTCCGCACAGGCGGAATCGCCCTGGCGGTCAATCAGTGTCGCAGGATTGCGGCTGGACGTCAGATGTCCAGGATCAGGCGCCGCGGATCCTCGATGCTGTCCTTCACCCGCACCAGGAAGCTGACGGCTTCCTTGCCGTCCACGATGCGGTGGTCATAGGACAGCGCGATATACATCATCGGCCGGATTTCGACCTTGCCGCCGACGGCCATCGGACGGTCCTGGATCTTGTGCATGCCCAGGATGCCCGATTGCGGCGGGTTCAGGATGGGCGTGCTCATCAGGCTGCCATAGACGCCGCCATTGGTGATGGTGAAGCTGCCGCCGGCCATTTCGTCCAGCTTGAGCTGGCCATCGCGCACGCGCTTGCCGAAATCGGCGATGGTCTTTTCGATCTGCGCGAAGTTCATCGCATCCGCGTTGCGGACGACCGGCACGACCAGGCCATTCGGCCCGCCGACAGCCACGCCCATGTTCACGAAATTCTTGTAGATCACCTCATCGCCGTCGATCTCGGCGTTGATGGCGGGGAATTCCTTCAGCGCGACGACGCAGGCGCGCACGAAGAAGCCCATGAAGCCCAGACGGGTGCCGTGCTTCTTCTCGAAGGCGTCCTTGTATTCGGCGCGCAGGGCCATGGCCGCGCCCATATCCACCTCGTTGAAGGTGGTCAGCATGGCGGCGGTGTTCTGCGCTTCCTTCAGGCGGCGCGCGATGGTGGTGCGCAGCTTGGTCATGCGCACGCGCTCCTCGCCGGGCTGCGCGGCGCGCGCGGGTTTGGGCGCGGCGACAGGCGCGGCGGCAGCGGCGGGCGGGTTCGCCAGGAAGGCCAGCACATCGCCCTTGGCGATGCGCCCATCCTTGGCCGAGCCGGGGCCGATCTGGCCGGGGGCGATGTTGTTCTCCGCCATCAGCTTGGCGGCCGCGGGCATCGGCGCATGCGGCGCGGCGGCGGCGGCAGGCACCGGTGCCGGCGCGGGCGGCGGCGTGGGCGCCGCGGCGGCAGCGGCCGAACCCGTGATGGAACCGCTGGCCGTGCCCACGGGCTTCGCACCCGCGGTGGCGGCCCCGGCGGCGATCGAACCCAGCACGGAACCGGGCTGAACCTCGGCCCCTTCCTTGGCACCGATGCTCTCCAGCACGCCGGCGGCGGGTGCGGGCACCTCCACCGTCACCTTGTCGGTCTCCAGCTCCACCAGCGGCTCGTCAACGGCCACGGCCTCGCCGGCCTGCTTCAACCAGCGCGCCACGGTCGCGCTGCTGACGCTTTCGCCCAGGGTGGGCACAAGGATGTCGGTTGCCATCAGTCTCTGCCTTCGTATCGAGCGAGTATTTAGATCGACAGGGCCTGGTTCACCAGGGCCTGCTGTTGGGCTTCATGCACCTTGGCCGAGCCGGTGGCCGGGCTGGCCGCGTCCTCCCGCCCGACATAGCTCGGCCGCTTGGCCTTGATGGACAGGCCCGCCAGCACCTTTTCGATGCGCCGATCGACGAAGTTCCACGCACCCATGTTCTCGGGCTCCTCCTGGCACCACACCACCTCTGCGTTGGTGTAGGGCGCCAGTGCCTTGGGCAGGGACTTTTCCGGGAAGGGGTAAAGCTGCTCCAGGCGCAGGATGGCGATATCGTCGATCTGGCGCTCGCGCCGCTCGGCCAGGAGGTCGTAATAGACCTTGCCGGTGCACAGCACGACGCGCTTGACCTGCTCCTCCGGCTTGATCGGGTCCACTTCCGGGATGACGAAGCGGAAGGCCGAACCAGGCCCGAAATCCGCCAGCGAGGACACCGCCAGCTTGTGGCGCAGCAGCGATTTCGGCGTCATCACCACCATCGGCTTGCGGTAATTCGCCTTCAGCTGGCGACGCAGCGCGTGGAAGTAGTTGGCCGGCGTGGTGAAGTTGCACACGCGCATGTTGCGCTCGGCGCAGAGCTGCAGATACCGCTCCAGCCGGGCGGAGGAGTGTTCCGGCCCCTGGCCTTCATAGCCATGCGGCAGCAGCATCACGAGGCCGGACATGCGCAGCCACTTGGTCTCACCACTCGCGAGGAACTGGTCAATGATGACCTGCGCGCCATTGGCGAAATCGCCGAACTGCGCTTCCCACAGCACGAGCGTGTTGGGGTCGGCGAGCGAATAGCCGTAGTCGAAGCCCAGCACGCCCATTTCGGACAGCAGGGAATTGAACGCCTCGAACTTGGGCTGGCCGGGGCGCAGATTGTTCAGGGGCGCGTATTCCGCCTGGTTCACCTGGTCCACCAGCACGCAATGGCGGTGACTGAAGGTGCCACGCTGCACGTCTTCGCCGGACAGGCGCACGCGGTGGCCTTCCAGCAGCAGCGTGCCGAAGGCCAGTGCTTCGCCGGTGGCCCAGTCCAGCCCCTCGCCGCTGGTGATGGCGGCCTGCTTGGCTTCCAGCTGGCGGGTGATCTTGGGGTTGGCGTTGAAGTTCTCGGGCACGCGGCACAGCGTGCCGCCCACATCGCGCAGCGTTTCCAGCGAAACGGCGGTGGCTTCATCCACCTCCGTGCTGTCGGAGCCCGCGGCCTTCAGGCCGGACCAATGGCCTTCCAGCCAATCCGCCTTGTTGGGCTTGAAGTCCTGCGCCGCTTGGAAATCGGCTTCCAGCTTGGCGTAGAATTCATCCTGGATGGCCTTGGATTCGGCGGCCGGAACGCTGCCCTCGGCGGCCAGCTTGTCGGCATACCATTGCCGCACCGGCGTCATCTGCTTGATGCGGGCATACATCAGCGGCTGGGTGAAGGCCGGCTCGTCGCTCTCATTATGGCCATGGCGGCGATAGCAGACGATGTCCAGCACGATGTCGGACTTGAAGGCCATGCGGAATTCGGCGGCGATCTGCGCGGCCCAGACCACGGCTTCGGGGTTGTCGCCGTTCACGTGCAGGATCGGCGCCTGGATGCTCTTGGCGACGTCCGTGCAATACAGGCCGGAATAGGCATGTGCGGGGACGGTGGTGAAGCCGATCTGGTTGTTGGTCACGATATGGATCGTGCCGCCGGTGCGGTAGCCGATCAGCTGGCTCATCGCCAGCGTCTCATAGACCAGACCCTGGCCGGCAAAGGCGGCGTCGCCATGCAGCAGGATGCCCATGACCGACAGGCGTTCTTTCCAGTCGCCCGCCATGTCCTGGCGCGCGCGCACCTTGCCGGCGACCACGGGGTCCACCGCTTCCAGATGCGAGGGGTTGGGCTGCAAGGACAGATGCACCTTGCGGCCATTCACCTCGATATCGGTGCTGGTGCCCAGATGGTATTTCACATCGCCCGAGCCCTGCACATCCTGCGGCGCGGCCGAGACACCTTTGAACTCGGAGAAGACCTTCATGTAGGGCTTCTTCACGACGTTCACGAGCACGTTCAGGCGCCCGCGATGGGCCATGCCGATGCAAATCTCGTTCACGCCAAGACCGGCCGCGGTCTCGATCACCGCCTGCACGGCGGGGATGGTGGATTCGCCGCCTTCAAGCCCGAAACGCTTGGTGCTGACGTATTTCTTGGCGCAGAAGGCTTCGAAGCCCTCGGCCTCGGTCAGCTGGGTCAGGATCTTGCGCTTGCCGGCGACGTCGAAATGGCTGTTCCAGGGCGCGCCTTCGACGCGGCGCTGAATCCAGCTTTTCTGCTCCGGCGACTGGATGTGCATGAACTCCACGCCGATCGGGCCGCAATAGGTGGCGCGGACGCGCTGCACGATCTCCTTCACGGAGGCGGTTTCCAGGCCGAGAACGCCATCGATGAAGACCGGGCGCGCCTGGTCGGCGTCACTGGTGAAGCCCCAGAATTCGGGTTGCAGTTCGGGGTGCGGGTTGGGCTTCTGCAGCCCCAGCGGGTCCAGCTGCGCGTCCAGATGCCCGCGCACGCGATAGCTGCGGATCAGCATCAGCGCGCGGATGGAATCGAGCTGCGCGCGACGAATGGCCTCGGGGTCCACCGGCGGCTGGGCGCGGCGTTCCTGGCCGGGTGCGGCAGGTTCATCCGGCGCGAAACCACCGCGCGGCCGCGGCGCCCAGGAGGCGCCGGTCGCGTCCATCAACACCGCCCGCGCATCATCATTCAGCGCCGCGAAAAGCTCCGCGAAGGAGGCATCGACACTGGCGGGATTTTCCGCCCAGCGCGCGTACATGTCCGCCAGGTATGCGGCATTGCCGCCCGTCATCGCCGAGGCGAGGATATCAACACCAGCCATTCGTTTCTTCCCAAGGCGCGCCTTGCGGCGGCCAGGCCCTTCCCATTCTGCGGCTACGCCGCGGGGCTCAACCTGCGGCGGTTGGGGTTAACATAACCATGATGGCGGGAGTGCGGCATCCCCCTGATGCATGGGAGATGCCCGTTTTAATCTTGCTGCGCCGGGAAAATCAGCCCTTCAGCGCCTTTACCATGGTCGAGCCCAGGGCCGAGGGGCTGTCAGCGATGTGAATCCCCACCGCCGCCATCGCTTCCATCTTCGCCACCGCGGTGTCCTTGCCGCCGGAAATCACGGCACCCGCATGGCCCATGCGGCGGCCCGGGGGTGCCGTGGCGCCAGCGATGAAGCCCACCACCGGCTTGTTCGGCTTGCCCGGCCCGAAATTCTCGCGCGCCAGATACTCCGCCGCCTGCACCTCGGACTGGCCGCCGATCTCGCCGATCATGATGATCGACTTGGTCTCGTCATCCTTCAGGAACAGTTCCAGCACGTCGATGAAGTCCATGCCCTTCACCGGATCGCCGCCGATGCCCACGCAGGTGGACTGGCCGAGCCCCGCGGCCGTGGTCTGCGCCACCGCCTCATAGGTCAGCGTGCCCGAACGGGACACGATGCCCACCGAACCACGACGATGGATGTGCCCCGGCATGATGCCGATCTTGCATTCATCCGGCGTGATCACGCCCGGGCAATTCGGCCCCACAAGACGCGACTTGCTGGACCCCAGCGCGCGCTTGACCTTGACCATGTCCAGCACCGGAATGCCCTCGGTGATGCAGATGATCAGCGGGATTTCGGCGTCGATCGCCTCGAGGATGGAATCGGCGGCGAAGGGCGCGGGCACATAGATGACCGACGCATTGGCGCCCGTTGCGGCGACGCATTCGGCCACCGTGTTGAACACCGGCAGGTTCAGCTCCGGGTGCATGGTACCACCCTTGCCCGGCGTCACACCGCCCACGTAGTTGCTGCCATAGGCAATGCCCTGGCTGGCGTGGAAGGTGCCCTGCGCACCGGTGAAGCCCTGCGTCATGACGCGGGTGTTCGCGTTGATCAGAACGGCCATGGTTCAGGCTCCCTTGACGGCCGCGACGGCCTTCTGCGCGGCATCAGCCAGATTGTCGGCGGGGATGATCGCAAGCCCGGATTCGGCCAGGATCTTCTTGCCCAATTCGACATTCGTCCCTTCCAGGCGCACCACCAGCGGCACCTTCAGGGAGAGGTTCTTCGACGCCTCGACAATGCCGGTAGCGATCATGTCGCACTTCGCGATGCCGCCGAAGATATTGACCAGGATGCCCTTCACATTGGTGTCCGACGTGATGATCCGGAAAGCCTCGGTCACGCGCGCGGCGTTCGCCGTGCCGCCCACATCCAGGAAGTTGGCGGGGCTGGAACCATACAGCTTGATGATGTCC
>JAIXVH010000367.1 GCA_027483125.1 Acetobacteraceae bacterium
AATCCGGGACATGGTGCGTGCCGCCGAAGCAGCCTTCGGCAAGCTCGACATCCTGGTCAACAATGCCGGCATCCAGTTTGTCTCGCCCGTGCAGGATTTCCCGGATGAGAAATGGGATGCGATCATCGCGATCAACATGTCCTCGAACTTCCACGCCATCAAAGCGGCCCTGCCGGGCATGCTGGCGCGTGGCCATGGCCGGATCATCAACGTGGCCAGCGCGCATGGCCTGGTCGCGAGCCCCTACAAGACCGCCTATGTCGCGGCCAAGCATGGGGTGGTGGGGCTGACGAAATCGGTGGCCCTCGAAGTCGCGCAAGCGCCCGTCACCTGCAACGCCATCTGCCCGGGCTTCGTCCGCACGCCACTCGCCGAGGCGCAGGTGAAGCCGCTGGCCGAGAAATTCGGCATCTCCGAAGAGGCCGCGCTGCGCGACAAGCTGCTCGAAAAACAACCCTCCAAGCGCTGGATCGAACCCGAGGAAGTGGCCGCCATGGCGGTCTACCTGGCCTCCCCCGCGGCGGCGGGCGTCAATGGTTCGGCTCTCTCGATCGATGGCGGCTGGGTGGCCGCCTGATGGACGCGACACCACTGCCCAGCACCGCCATCCGCTCACGCGATACGCGCCGCATCAACCTGGCCCTGCAAGGCGGCGGCACCCACGGCGCCTTCACCTGGGGCGTGCTGGAACGCCTGCTGGACGAGGATTGGCTGGAATTCGACGGCATGTCCGGCACCTCCGCCGGCGCCATCAACGCGGCCATCTTCGCCCTGGGGCTGAGCGAGGGCGGCCGCGCCGGCGCGCGCGAAGGGCTGAACCGCTTCTGGCGCGATCTCGGCTCGAAATTCGCCGTCTCCCCCCTGCAGACCAGCCCGCTGGAAAAGGCGCTCTGGGGCTGGGACATGACCTACAGCATGGCCTGGAAAGCCTTCGACACACTCACCCGCGTCGCCAGCCCGTACCAGTTCAACCCCTTCCCGATCGAGTTCAACCCGCTGCGCCGCGCGCTGGAAACCAGCCTGGACCTGGCGCGCCTGCGCAGCGACCCCAACGCCATCCGCCTGTTCATCAGCGCCACCAACGTGCGCAGCGGCAAGCCCAAGGTCTTCACACGGCAGGAAATCACGGTGGACGCACTGCTCGCATCCGCCTGCCTGCCCAACATCTTCCGCGCGGTGGAAATCGACGGCGAAGCCTATTGGGATGGCGGCTATCTGGGCAACCCGGCCCTCTGGCCGCTCTATCATGAACGCATGGCGGCCGACATCATCCTGGTGCAGCTGAACCCGATCTACCGCCCGGAACTGCCGACCTCCGTCTCGGACATCATGAACCGGCTGAACGAAATCAGCTTCAACGCCAGCCTGATGTCGGAAATCCGCGCCATCGACTTCGTCCAACGCCTGCTGGAATCCGGCCGGCTGGAACAACCCCGCTACCGCCGCATCTTCCTGCACCTGATCGAAGACGAAGAACGCATGCGAGCCTTCAAACTCAGCACCAAATTCAACGGCGACTGGGACTTCCTGCAAACCATGCGCCGCTACGGCAACGACGCCGCCGACACCTTCCTGAGCCAAAGCTCAGCACAATTGGGACGCGACAGCACGCTGGATACGGCGCGGTTCCTGTAGAGAGGGTGGGTCTTGGAGAGGGGCTTTGCCCCCCTCCAAACCTCCCCGCACGAAACCCCGCCCTATTCCATCCGTGCGCCCGAGATGCGGACCATTTCCTGCCAGCGGGGGCGTTCGGTGCGGATCCGGTCCCAGACCTGCTCGGGCGTGGAGGTAACGGCCCGGGCGCCGGCGCGCAGGAAGCGTTCCTGCATGGCGGGTTCTTCCTGGATGGCGCGCATGACGGCGTTGGCGCGCGCCACGATCGGTGCCGGCACGCCGGCGGGGAAGCCCATCGCGCACCAGCTTTCCACGACGAAATCAGCCACGCCGGCTTCGGCCATGGTGGGAATATTGGGCAGGGTGGGCCAGCGTTCGCTGCCGGTGATGGCGAGTGCGCGCACCCGGCCTTCCTGGATGACCGGCACATAGCTGGCCAGGTTGCCGATCTCGAAGGTCAGGTCACCCGAGAACAGCGCGGGCAGGATCTGTGCCGCGCCGCGGAAGGGGATGTGCTGGCCGTCGATGTTGAGGCGCTGGCAGAACCAGGAGCCGGAGAGATGCGCGGTGGTGCCCACGCCCGGGCTGCCGAAGGAGACGCCGCGGCGCTGCGCGCGCGCCCAGGTGATGAATTCCTGCAGTGTCTGCGCCGGGTTGTGCTGCGAGGAGACCGCGAAGACGTTGGGCAGTGTCCAGTGCATCATGATGGGTTGCAGGTCGCGATTGGCGTTGAAGGGCATGTTCGCGAAGAGGAACTGGTTGATGGTCCAGGCGCCGAGCGTCAGCGGGCCCATGGTGTAGCCATCGGGGGTGGATTTCGCGATCGCATCGGCGCCGATATTGCCGCCGGCGCCGGGGCGGTTCTCGATCAGGAAGGGCTGGCCGAGGCGGCGGGACATTTCATCGGCCAGGATGCGCGCGAGCACATCGGTGGAGCC
>JAIXVH010000023.1 GCA_027483125.1 Acetobacteraceae bacterium
TCATAAGCTTCTTCAATGGTGTAGGGCGCGATGCTCACAAAATCCTGCGCCTGGTCCCAGGGGCAGCCATCGGGGGCACGAAGGCGGGTCATGATCGCCAGCAGGCGATCGAGCGGGGTCTCGGGGGGCATGGGATGGGTGTCGCGCGGCGGGCCTTGTCGGTCAACGACGGCGATCATGTCGGTCCCCGACGCAGGTCATGTCGGTCCGCGACGCAGGTCATGTCGGGCGCCGACGCCGGTCATGTCGGCGATATGTCGTGCACCGACAAACGGGCTTCAGGGCAGGGGTTTTGTCGTCGGGCCGCAAAGCCGCGGAAAACCTGGATTTCCACAGGTCTGGTTATCGCATAAGATATATTATGGAAAATATCGAGATGGGGAAAACTGTGTGGACAGGCCGCCGCCGCCATCGCAAGCATCCCGCCATGCCACATACCCGCCGAGTCCTGCTTGCCAGCCTCATCGCCACACCCGCGCTCGCCAGCGCCGAACGCCGGCTGGTGCCGCGGCCCGGTGCCGCGCCCGTGCCATATCGCGCAAGGCTACTGACGCCGCCCACGGCGCGGCCGGTGCTGCTGGTCAGCCTGGGTGATGCCGAATTCCGCCTGCCGAGCTGGTACGGCCAGGCCGGCATCGAGACCCGGCTGCGCGCCGCCGGCCGCGATGTGCTGCTGGTGGGTTTCGAAGGCATCACCGGCACCGGCGTCCGCCAGCGCCTGGGCGCGCTGCTGGGCTTCGACAATGCAGGCGCGCCGCGTGTGCTGGGCATCGAAACGCTGGCCGCACTCGATGCCCAGATCAGCACCGAACAGCGCGAAACCCAGGGCCATCTGGTCAGCACCGAAGCCGGTCTGCGCCTGACCATGCGCCAGCGCACCATCACCCGCGGCCGCGCCAGCAGCCTGGAATGGCGTACCGGCTTCACCTGGACTGGCGATGGCATTCCGCAGGCCGCGCCCACGCCGGCGGGCGCGCCCGAACCCCGCCTGCGCATCGATGCCGCACGCGCGGCCATCGCCGGCTGGCTGGCGCTCGCCCCGCGCATGGACCTGACGCAGGCGCCCTTCGAGGAGGCTGGCCTCTACGCCGCGGGCCTCATCGCAGCACCCTGATCACTCGCCCAGATAGGCCGTGGCATCGATCTCCACCAGGCAATCGGGCGAACCCAGGCCGCTGACGATGCAGGAGACGCGGTGCGGCGGGTCTTCCGCGAAATTGGCGAAATACACCGCGTTCATCGGCGCCCAGTTCTCGCGGCCCGTCACATAGACGGTGCATTTGACCACATCGGCCAGCGTGCCGCCCGCCTCCTCGATCAGCGCGCGGATATTGTCGATGCATTGCTGCGTCTGCGCCGCCGGGTCGCCCACCGCGAATTGCCCGGCCAGATTCCGCCCGGTGCAGCAGACGAAGAGGAAGCCGCCGGCCAGCGTTGCCTGCGCGAAAGGCAGTGATGGTTTGAAAACCTTGCTGGATGCGATCGCGCGCTTGGGCATGGGGCGTGTTCCTGTGTTGACGGCAGCCAGCATCGCCGGAACGCTGCCGCACGTCACCACCCGGAGAGACCACATGCTGCGTCGCGCTTTGCTCGCCACCCCGCTCGCCACGCCGGCGCTCGCGCAGATCCTGCCGGGCGCGCGGCCGATGCGCTGGGTGGTGCCCTTCCCGCCCGGCGGTGCCGCGGATGCCATCGCCCGCAACTGGGCCGAGGCCATCACCACCACCACCGGCCAGCCCATCGTGATCGACAATCGCGGCGGCGCGAACGGGCTGCTCGGCATCCAGGCGGTGACCCAGGCGCCGGCCGATGGCACCACGCTCGGCATCTTCAACATCAGCTTCTTCACCGCCCTGCCGCTGATGATGGCCCAGCCCCCCTATGACCCCGCGCGCGACCTGGAGCCGATCAGCCGGCTCGTCACCTCCACCGTGGTCTGCTGCGTCACGGCCGAACGCGCCCGCGAGCGCGGCTGGAGCGATTTCCGCGCGCTGCTTGAGGATGCGCGCCGCCGGCCCGTGACCAAGGGTTCGGCCGGCAATGCGGGGCCGGCGCATCTGCTCATCGCCAGCATCGCCCGCCGCGCGCAGGCGCGCATCGAGCACATCGCCTATCGCGGTGGCGCGCCCGCGCTGACCGATCTGCTGGCGGGCAATATCGACATGGTCTTCGACTTCATGCCCGCCTTGATGCCGCATATCGCCTCGGGCCGCCTGGTGGCGCTGGCGGTGGGCTCGGCCGCGCGCAGCCCGCTGATGCCGCAGGTGCCGGGCCTGTCGGAATTCGCCGATCTGGGGCTGGCAGGGCTCGACCTGCAATCATGGAACGCGCTGACCGCCCCGCGCGGCACACCGCCCGAGACCCAGCGCGCCATCGCCGATGCGGTGCTGCGCGCCGCCGCGGCACCGGGGCTGGAAGCGCGGCTGAACGCCGCCGGCCTGTTGCTCGCGACCACGCCGGGCCCGGCCGAAACCCGCGCGCTGATCGCGGCCGACGCCCCGCGCTGGCGCGAAATGGTCGAGGCCTCGGGCGCGCGGATCGAGTAGCGACCGCTTCGGGGATTCCCCCTCCGCGGATCACGCTCTACCTGACGCGCGCCAGCAACCTGCGCGCGCGTTCCACCACCGGGATATCGATCATCGCGCCTTCAAACGCGACCGCCGCCCTGCCCTGCGCCACCGCTTCTTCGAAGGCCGCGACCAGGCGCCGCGCGCGCTCGGCCTCCTCGGGCCGCACGCCATATTCCTCGTTGATGATCGGCACCTGGGCGGGGTGGATGCAGGCCATGGTCGCAAAGCCCAGCCGCCGGGAGCGCGCGAGGCTCACGCGATAGGCCTCAAGATCCGAAAAATCCGCGAAAGGCCCGATCGAGCCTAACGGCAATATCCCGGCACCCCGCGCGGCGGCCACCGCCTGCATCCCGAAAACATAGGTCATATCCGCCCCCGGGGTGGCTTCCATCTCCATCGCCAGGTCCTCGACACCCACGCCGAGTGCGGCCATGCGCGGATCAGCCCCCGCAATGGCCCCGAGCGCGGGCAGCGCCTGCGGCGTCTCGACCAGCGCCACGAAGCGGGTATGGCCGATCGCCATGCCCTGCGCCGCCTCCCGCACCGCCACCACTTCGGACAGCAGGCGGATATGCTCGGGCCCCATCACCTTGGGCAGCATCAGCGCGCGCACGCCGGGCATCACGGCGGCCGCGATATCGGGGATGCAGAGTTCCAGCGCGCGGTTCACCCGCACCAGCACATCCGCACCGCCCTGCCCCACGCTGCGCACGGCCGCCGGCAAGGCGGCGCGCGCGGCCTCCTTCTCGGTGGCTGCGATACTGTCCTCGAGGTCAAGGATAATGCCATCCGCGCCGCGGGTATGCGCCTTCTCCACGAAGCGCTGCGCATTGGCCGGCACGAAGAGGAGCGAGCGCCAGTTCATGCGACGTCTCCGAAGCGGCATTCAGCCTCGCCGCATTGGAAGCCCTGGCCATCGGCCACCCAGCAGCGCACCACGCCATCCGCGCCACGCGCACCGCGCAGGGTGATGGTATCGCCCACATGGATGGGCCGCGTCAGCCGTGCCGAGAAGCCCAGCATGCGCCCCCTGGTGTGGCGCCAGGCGGCGTCCAGCAGCAATTGCATGGTCAGCCCGCCATTCTGCACCGTGCCCGGGTAGCCTTCCTCGTCGCGCGCGTAATCGGCGTCATAGTGGATGCGATGCGCATTCCAGGTCACGGCCGAATAGCGGAACAGCAGCGTGGGCGGCAGATGGCGCGTCTCCACCCAGTCGGATTCGGTGGCGGCGACCACCGGCGCGTTGGTGGCGGATTTCTCGCCTGGCTTCACGGCTTCCCGGTACACCGCGTCGAAATCCTCGGTCGCGATGATCTCATCGCCGCGCATGATGGTGTGGCGCATGGTCAGCACGGTGATGAAGCCGGTGCGCGCCTGCTTGGGCAGGATCGCCACCACCTCGGCAACGCGGGTTGCGGCATCGCCCACGTGAAGCTGGCCCGGCATCTCCACGCGGCGGCCCGCGCCCATGCGGCGCGGCAGCGGGATGGGCGGCAGGATCACGCCTGGTGCGGGGTGACCGTCAGGCCCCAGGCTGGAATGCAGCGTGGCATCGGCGAAGAACAGGTTGAACCAATGCGGCGGCAGCGCATCGCCGCGGCGGAAGCTGTCGGGGTCCATGTCCAGCATGCCGGCGATGCGGCGCACCTGGCCGATGCCGATATCCTCCTCGACCACGCGCCTGGCGCCGATCCAGCCGCGCAGTTCTTCCGACAATTCCACGCTCATTGTGCCTGCAGCCCCAAGCGGCGGATCAGCCCGCCCCAGCGTTCATGTTCGCGCATCGCGTGGGATGCGAATTGTTCGGGCGTGTTGGGCGGCGAGGGGTCGGCGCCGGCGCGGATATAGGCGGCCCGCACGCGTTCATCGGCCAGTGTCTCGTTCAGCGCCAGGTTCAGCCGCGCCACGATCTCGGGCGGGGTCGCGCGCGGCAGCGACAGGCCGAAATAGGCGCTGGCCTCATAGCCCGGCAGGGTCTCGGCCATGGTTGGCACATCGGGCCATTCCGGCCGGCGCGCGCGGGTGCTGACAGCCACCGGGCGGATGGTGGGCTGGCCGCGCACCACCTCGGCCTCGGGCACGCCCATGGCACGCGCATGCACGCGCCCGGCCAGCAGATCGGTCATGGCCTGGGTGGTCTGCCGATAGGCGACATGGAGCATGTCCAGGTTCAGCAGCGCGCCCAGATCCTCCATCACCAGATGCGTGATCGCGCCCGTGCTGGCCGAGGCATAGGTGAAGCGGCCGGGATTGGCGCGGATCCAGGCCACGACTTCGGCGAAATTCGCGCCGGGGATGGAATTGTGCACGATCAGCATGTTGGCCGTGGTGCAGAACAGCCCGACATGGGCGAAATCCCGCTGCCAGTCGAAGGGCACGGAGCGATAGAGCAGCGCGTTCAGCCCGCTATTGGTGCCAAGCCCCGCGATCAGCACGGTATAGCCATCGGCGGGCGCGCGCACCACGGCGTCCGCGGCCAGATTGCCATTGCCGCCCGGGCGGTTGTCCACGATCACCTGCTGGCCGAGGCGGGCTGATATGCTCTCGGCGGCGACGCGCGAGACGATATCGGTCTGCCCGCCGGCGCCGAAGGGCACGACGAAGCGCAAGGGGCGGTCGGGCCAGGTGGGTTGCGCGAGCGCCGGTGCGGCCAGCGGGGCTGCGGCCAGCGCGGTGAGGATCGCCGTTCGGCGTGTTGTGGAAGCTCCCATGGGGCGGAGCTTGGACCGGGGCGCAAGGCGGGACAATCCTGCCTAGGCCAACCCCTCCAGAAACCGCGCCGCCTCGCCGCGCATCGCCGCCAGCTTCCCCGCATCCATCTTGCCCAGCGTGGCCAGCGGCATCGCCATGCGCGGATTGCCGCGGAACTTCTCCGCGTGCCGCGCGATGAAATCCCAGTAGAGGAAATTGAACGGGCAGGCCTTGGGGCCGGTTGCCGCCTTCACATCATGCGCGCAGCCCCGGCAATGGTCCGACATGCGGTTGATATACGCCCCGCTCGCCGCATAAGGCTTGGACGCCATGATCCCGCCATCGGCCCAGATCGCCATGCCATGCGTGTTGGGCAGTTCCACCCATTCGAAGGCGTCGGCGTAGACGGCCAGATACCATTCATTGATGGCGGCCGGCGCCACACCGGCCAGCAGCGCGAAATTGCCCGTCACCATCAGCCGCTGGATATGGTGCGCATAGGCCAGCTCCCGCGTCTGCCCGATCGCCGCCCGCATGCAGGCCATGGAGGTGGGCGCACCCCAATACATCGCCGGCAGCGGGCGCGTCGCCTCCAGCGCGTTCAGCGCCGCATAGCCCGGCATGTGCAGCCAGTAGAGGCCGCGCACATACTCCCGCCAGCCCAGCACCTGGCGGATGAAGCCCTCCACCGCGTTCAAGGGCGCCGCACCCGCGCGGTATGCCGCCTCCGCCGCCTCGCACACCTCGCGCGGCAGCAGCAGGCCCAGGTTCAGGCTGGTCGAGAGCAGGGAATGGAACAGTGTTGCCTGGCCCTCGGCCATGGCGTCCTGGTAGTCGCCGAATTGCGCCAGGCGGGTGGCCACGAAATGCTGGAGCGCGGCTTGCGCATCCTTCGCCGTCACCGGCCAGTTGAAGCCCTCGAGGCTGCCGAAATTCGCGGGGAAGCGCGCGGCCACCAGCGCCAGCACCTCGCGCGTGATGGCATCCGGCGCGAAGCGGGGCGGTGCGGGTGGAACCAGATCGCGCGGCAAGGCGCGGCGGTTTTCGGCGTCAAAATTCCATTGCCCGCCCGCAGGCTGGTCGCCCTCCATCAACAGGCCGGTGGCGCGGCGCATCTCGCGGTAGAAGAACTCCATGCGCAGCTGCTTGCGGCCAGTGGCCCATTGCCGGAACCAGGGCAGGCCGCACAGGAAGCGGGTATCGGCGCGGATTTCCACCGGCACGCCCAGCGCGGCTTCCCAGCCTTCCATCGCCTGCTGCACGCGCCATTCGCCGGGCGCGGTGCAGACCACGCGTTCGGCGCCCAGTTCAGCCACAGCGCGCGCCACCTCTCCCGAGAGCGTCTGCCGATTGGCCGGGTCATCCAGCGCCACATGCCGCACTTGCACCCCGCGCGCGGTGAGCGCCTGGGCGAAATGCCGCATGGCCGAGAGCACCAGGGCGATCTTCTGCGGGTGGTGCGGCACGTATTCGCATTCGCCCATCACCTCGGCCAGCAGCACCGTGTCGGTGGCGGGGTCCAGATCCTCCAGCGCCGAGAGGCTGCGTGACAGCTGGTCCCCCAGCACCAGGCGCAGTGTCATGAGGCGGTGTAGCTGACGGTGCTGCCGTCATCGCCCACCACGGAATAGCCCACCCAGCGGCCCGCCTGGTCGTATTCCAGGCTGGCCTGCACATCGCCTTCGGTGCGGATGCGCAGCGCGCCGCCGGGCTGCGCCTCGCGCGCCACGCGCAGCGCGAGCAGCTTGGGCTCGGTCATGCCGAACAGCGGCAGCGCGCCGAAGCGGGCGGGCTCCCACCAGGAGATCGGCGCCGCATTCGCTGGCAGGCGCAATTCGCCCCCCGTGTGGCGCATGATCACATGGTCTGCCTGCACGCTCGCACTCGCCTCCACGACGCGGCTGTTGCGGCTGTGATACGACTGCGCCGAGACGAAGCGGCCGCGCCGCGTCACCTCCGTGGCGCGATGCTCATAGCGATAGACCACCACACCCAGCACGCGCGGGGCGATCACCAGCTCGCTCTCGGCCACCAGCTCCTCGCCACGCTGCGTGAAACTGACGCGATGCGTGCCGATCCGGCTGCCCTGGCGCATCACCTGCCACGCATAGCCAGCGGGCTGGGCGGCGGCGATGGCGGGCATGGCCAGAAGCGGCAGAAGGCGGCGGTTCAGCATGCGCGAATCTCCATGGGCGCGCACAGTTTAGCAGGCTGCTGCAAAACTGGATGGGTCGGCTCGGCGGCCTGTTTCCGCGCTGGATTCGTCCGTCCCTCGCCAGGATGCAACCGCATCCTGTCTTCGGCACGTCCTTTCCTGCACGAAAACATCCTCGCCGATCCTCAACCACCAGTTCTTCAGCAGCCTGCTATCCGCCCTTGGCGCGCAATGCAGCGCGCCCGCCATCGACGCCGATCACCTGCCCGGTGATCCAGCCCGCGGCCGGCGAGAGCAGGAAATCGGCCAGCGCAGCCGCGTCATCGGCCTCACCCAGGCGTGGGATGGGGTGCAGCTTCGCGATCGCATCCGCCATCTGGGCATTGCGCGTCAGCCCCTCGGCCATGCGGGTGCGGGTCAGGCTGGGGGCGATGCAGTTGACGCGCACGGGGGCGAGTTCGGCCGCCATGGCCAGCGCCATGCCCTCCACCGCGGCCTTGGCCGCGCCGATCGCGCTGTGCATGGCAAAGCCGGTGCGCGCGGCGACCGAACTGAACAGCACCACAGCCCCGCCCGAGGCGGCGAGCGCGGGCGCCGCCGCCTGCACCGCCAGCATCGGGGCCAGCACATTCACCGTCATCGCCTGCATCAGATCAGCCTCGGTGGTGCGCGCCAGCGGCTTGAGCAGGATGGAACCCACAGCGACCGCAAGCCCGCTCAGCGGGCCGGTCAGCGCAGCGCGCAGCGCCGCGGCATCGGTGGCGTCGGCCACCGCGATCTCCGCCCCCGGCAATTCGGCCGCAAGCGCGGCCAGCCTCGCGCCATCGCGGCCCACCAGCAGCAATGCTGCCCCGCGCGCCGCAGCCCGCCTGGCCAGGGCTGAACCTATTCCACCGGTGGCGCCGATGATCGCGATGCGTTCTGTCATCGCCCGCAGATGGTCGCGGTGGCGGGCTTGTCCAGCGCATGCCATGATGCTCGCGCGATGCATCAATTACTGCTCCTCCGGCACGCCAAATCGGCCTGGGATGACCCTTCCCTGGCGGATCATGCGCGGCCGCTGAATGGGCGCGGTCGCCGCGCCGCTCGGCTGATGTCCGAGGACATGGCCCGCCGCGGCTTGCAGCCGGATGTGGTGCTGGTCAGTTCCGCCCGGCGCACGCTGCAGACGCTGGAGGCGCTGCAGCCCCTGGATGGCCCGCCCATCGTGACCGTGATGGATGAGCTCTACCTCGCGCCCTGGCAGGTGATGCTCTCCGTGCTGCACCGCGTGCCCGACACCGCGCGCAGCGTGCTGTTGATCGGGCATAACCCAGGCATGCACGAGCTGGCCTTGAACCTGCTGCCGCCCGGCCAGCCGCCCAGCCTCATGCTGACCCGCCTGCGGGACGGCTACCCCACGGCAGCACTGGCCGAATACAACATCGCCCAGCCCTGGCGGCTGCTGGGCGCTGGCGGGGCGCGGCTGGCCAGCTATGTGCAGCCCCGCGACCTGCCCGGCGCCGATGCCTTCAGCGGGGCCGAAGAAGGCGTCTGATATGCTGTACGCGATAGAATTGCCCGCGGATCGGCTGGCGGCGCTGATCCGGCACCCTGCCCTGCGCGGCCGGCGCGGCCCCTGGACAAGCCTGCTCGCGGAAGGCTTCAGCGGCCGTCAGCGCGGCATCACGCTCGCTCATGCCGGCTTGCCCCATGCCAGCGTGACGTTGCTGCATGGCCAGCGGGCCGATGGCAGCGCCCTGCTGCGCCTGGTCGGTGACGGCGCCGATGCCGCCCTGGGCGCCGCCCTGGCGCAGAACCTGCCCGCCTTGCCGGCCTTTGGCAGCCTCGCCGAACCGGATGAACTGCCGGGCATCGACAGTGCCGAAACCGCACCCGCCGCTTTGGCCGCGGGGTTGCGGGCGGGGCTTTCGGCGCTGCTGCAACACGCGCCCAACTGCCAGCCGCAAATGCCGCCCACCGGCGTGCACCAGTCACGCGTGGCGATCCGGCGGATGCGCGCCAAGCTGCGCATTTTCCGCGATGTCCTGCCGCCGGGCGAGACGACGGAGCGCTTCGCCGCGGGTCTGCGCGACCTGGCCGCGGGCCTGGGGCCGGCCCGCGACTGGGATGTCTTCCTGGCCGGCATCGGCCAATTGCTGGCCGAGGCTGCTCCGGGCGAGCCACGTTTGCGCAGGCTTCTGCACCGCGCGCGCAAGGCGCGCCTGACCGCCTATGCCGCGCTGCCGCCAATGCTGGAGGGCGCAGGCTTCCGCGCGCTGGTCTGGCAGGGCATGGCGCTGGCCGAGGCGCTGGATGCCATGCGCGACGGCGCGGAACTGCGCGGCTTCGCCCAGGATGCCCTGGCTCGTCGCCATCGCCGCCTGCGCAAGGCCGGCCGCGAGATCGAGGCCCTGCCGCCCGAGGCGCTGCATGAATTGCGGCTGGACGCCAAGAAGCTGCGCTATGCCGCCGATCTGCTGGCGCCGCTCTGGCCCGGTCAGGAGACGCGGCGCTACCTGCGGCGCCTGGCGCGGCTGCAGGATGCGCTGGGTTTGGCCAATGACGCGACCGTCGCGCGCGGGCTTGTGCTGGGCCTGGGGGCGCGTGGCTGGGTGCTGGGGCTGGTCGAAGGCTTCGCCCTGGCGCGTGCCGCTGACAGCCGTGAGATGGCGCTGGCCGCCTGGGATCGTTGGCGCAAGGCGGGTCGTTTCTGGCAGGAAGGTTGAAGATCGCCGGCTAACCCCTGGTCACGCTCACGTGACCGAAATATCTTGAAATACCCCGCTTGCCGTGAATGGGGGCGTGGGTTAACGACTCGCCCATGCGACGCCGACGCATCTTCAACACCGCACGCCCCGGGCGCAGCAAAGGCAGGACGATTGCCACGCTGGGCAGCATCGGCGTGCTCGCCGTTCTGGCTGCCGTGCTCAATCCAGGGGATCTTTTGGGCTCGGCCCCGCGCAGCCAGGAATGGCGCGCCGCCGGCGCCGAGGTCGCGGTGCTGGATGGCGAGACGCTGCGCATGGGCGACCGGATCATCCGCTTGCATGGGCTGTCAGCGCCCTCCCGTGGCCAAGCCTGTGGGGCGGTGGCCGATTGCGGTGGCGCGGCCGCCGCGGAGCTGGCGCGGCTGGTGCGCGACCGCGCGCTGGAGTGCCGCATCTATGGCCGTGACGGCTTCGGGCGCGGCCTGGGCGTGTGCCGCGCGGATGGGGTTGATGTGAATGCCGCGCTGGTCGGCGCCGGCTGGGCGCGGGTCGAGGGTTCGGCCGTGCCGGCATTGACCTCCATCGAGGCTGTGGCCCGCGGCGCTGCCAGGGGTATGTGGGCTGCGCGCTGAGCGCTGAGCGCGCCCCCGGCATGGACAAGAAAAACGGCGGCGTTAAGCTGCGGTGCAGCATCGTCAGTGTGACATGACGGCTTGGCGCATCAGCGCCAGGCGGTGATCGCCGAGACAGGTTGAGGATAGGAGACTGATATGGCCAGCTTGACGCGCGCAGGCAGCGTGACCGTGACCCTGGATGGCTCGAACAAGAGCGCATCCCTGCCGCTGCTGGAGGGCACGCTCGGCACCCCGGTCGCCGATATTCGCAAGCTCTACAATGATCTGGGGATCTTCACCTTCGACCCCGGCTATGGCGAGACCGCCAGCTGCGAAAGCAAGATCACCTATATCGATGGCGATGCCGGCGTGCTGCTGTATCGCGGCTACCCGATCGAACAGCTGGCCGAACAGTCCGACTTCGTCGAGGTCTGCCACCTGCTGATGAATGGCGAATTGCCGGATGCGGCGGGTCTCGCGAAGTTTCGCAAGGACGTCACCTACCACACCATGGTGCATGAACAGCTGCGCCGCTTCTTCGACGGCTTCCGCCGTGATGCGCACCCGATGGCGGTGCTGTGCGGCGTGGTCGGCGCCATGGCCGCCTTCTACCACGACAACCTCGACATCAATGACGCCCGCCAGCGGGAGATCGCGGCCTTCCGCCTGATCGCCAAGGTGCCCACGATCGCCGCCTGGGCCTACAAGTATTCGCTGGGCCAGCCCTTCATCTACCCGCGCAATGACCTGTCCTATGCGGGCAATTTCCTGCACATGCTGAACGCGGTTCCGGCCGAGGAATACAAGGTCAGCCCGACGCTGGAAAAGGCGATGGACCTGATCCTGATCCTGCATGCGGATCATGAACAGAACGCATCCACATCGACCGTGCGCCTCGCCGGCTCGACCGGTGCCAACCCCTTCGCCTGCATCGCCGCCGGCATTGCCGCGCTGTGGGGCCCCGCCCATGGCGGCGCCAACGAGGCCGTGCTGAAGATGCTGGCCGAAATCGGCGATGCGAAGAACATCCCGGCCTTCATCAGCGAAGTGAAGGACAAGAACAGCCACACGAAGCTGATGGGCTTCGGCCACCGGGTCTACAAGAATTTCGACCCGCGCGCCAAGATCATGAAGCAGGCTTGTGATTCCGTGCTGAAGGAACTGGGCGTGACCCATGAGCCGCTGCTGGAAATGGCCGTGGAACTGGAACGCATCGCGCTGACCGATGAGTATTTCATCCAGCGCAAGCTGTATCCGAACGTCGATTTCTATTCGGGCA
>JAIXVH010000025.1 GCA_027483125.1 Acetobacteraceae bacterium
GGCAGCGTGGCTGGCCGAGAAGGAGGTGAGGGCCTTCGAAGCGCTGCCGCACAGCACCCATGCGGTGCAGCTGCGGCGCCATGACGAGCAAGCCAAGGTGAAGGGGCTGACGACGCCAGAGGTGTCGCACTTCATGCCTGCGGTGGCGCGCAGTCTGGCGGGCTGAGCACCCCCAGGGCGGGGGCGGGCCGGTGCCATCTGTTGAGCGAAAGCCCTACTGGCGTGGGTCCAACACCGATTGCACCAGCGCGGTCAGCGCATTGACCAGCACGATAGCCAGTGCCGCCGCCACCAGCCCGGCCAGCACCACCGGTTGGTCCCGCCCCTGGATTCCGTTCAACACCAGCGCGCCCATTCCCGGCAGGCCGAACAGCAATTCCATCGTCAGCGTGCCGCCGAGCAGCCCGGCCAGCATCACCCCGGTCAGCGACACCGCGACCGGCGCGGCCAAGGGCAGGATATGCCAGCGCGCCAGCCACAGCGGCGTCAGGCCTCGGGCGCGCGCGGCCATCACATGCGGCCGCGCGGCGACCTCGGCCACTTCCTCGGATAGCGGCTTGGCCAACTGCCCGGCATTGTCCAGCCCCAGGATCACCACCGGTGCCAGCAGCCCGCCAATCGCCGGCAGCCATCCCAGCCAGACCGAAAACAGTAGAAGCGCGGCCACACCGATGCAGAAGGTGGGCAGCGCGATGGACCACAGGTTGATCGCCTCCACCGCCAGCCGCGCGGCACGAGAGCCGGCGGCTTGCGCCAGGCACAGCCCGAAAGCGAGCACGATACCCAGCGCGCCGGACAGCGCGCCGAGTTGCAGGGTCACGCCCGCGGCCTCCCACAGCATTGGCCCCACCGGCTGGGCAAAGCGTTGCGAGGTGCCGAGATCACCCCCGAGCGCGGCCGCCAACCAGGCCAGGAACCGCCGCCACGCCGGCTGATCCAGACCCAGTTCGGCGCGCAGCGCCATCTGCTGGGCATCGTCAAGATCGCCGGCCGAGGCCAACACATCGACCACATCGCCCGGGATGGCGCCGAACAGCAGGAACAACCCAAAGGTGATGGCCAGCCCCTGTGCCGCGCCGGTTGCCAGGATGCCCAGGGCCCGCCTCATGCCCGGCGCGGATCCACTCGCCGTCGCACCGCATCGCCCAGGGCCGCACAGGCCGCGGTGGCGAGCGCGATCGCGGCGACGGGCACCAGCAGCGCATGCGGCGCCGCCTCGGCCAGGCGTGCGGCGTCGGCCGCCATGCGGCCCCAGGTCGGCGCGTCGGGCGCAGCACCCAGGCCGAGAAACGACAGCACGCTCTCCGTCACCACGCAGCGTGGCAGGGTGATGGCGGCCAGGGTCACCATCGGCCCCGCGGCATTGGGCAGGGTGTGGCGGACCAGAACGCGCCATGGCCCGGCGCCGCTGACCACGGCTGCAGCGATGTAGTCCGCCGCCTCCTCCCGCCGCCTTGCGGTGCGCGCCACATGCGCGAAAAGCGGCGCGAAGGAGAGGCCGAGGGCGAGCACCAGCGGCGACAGCCCCGGCCCCATCGCTGCCAGCGCCACCAGCCCCAGCAGCAAGGGGGGCAGGCCGCGCAGCGTGTCGATGATGGCAAAACCCAGCCATTCGGCGCCGCGCCCCAGCCCGCTCAGCACGATCCCAGCGAGACCGCCGACCAACAGTGCCAGCGTGGTGCCCAGGGCGGCCACGGCAAGCGTGGTGCCGGCCCCGGCCAGCAGCCGCGACAGCACATCGCGCCCCAGATGGTCGGTCCCCAGCCAGTGCGCCGCACCTGGCGGGTGGTTCAGCGCCAGCAGATCCTGGTCCAGCGGATCGAACGGCGCCAGCCACGGCCCAATGAGCACCAGGCCCAGCAGGGCCAGCGCCAGGAGCCTCATCCCAGTGATGTGACGGCTATGCCGCCGTCAGCGCGGTGCGGGCTCCAGGTGAAGCCGGTCGAGAAGCCCTGCACCTCGCGCCGCCAGGCGATCTGGTTGGCGGCATGGCCCAGCACCAGGAAATAGTGCCGCTCGGCGACCCGTGCCCAGGCCTGGGCGTATTTCTGACGCCGCGGCTCCAGCACCGGCTCGGCTGCCGCGGCGCGGATCATGGCGTCCAGCTCCACGTCCTGAATGCCGCCCCACAGCACCGGGTTGGGGCCATCGGACATCAGCCGCACCCAGCGCAGATACACATCGGCCCGCGGTCCCGAAGCCATGCAGCAGAGGTCCCAGTCATACTGGCCGAGCCTGCGCTGCGCGCCGATATCGTCCAGCGGCGTGTGGGTCACCTGGAAGCCAAGCCTGCGCACCATCTGCACCGCCGCCTGGGCATAGGGCTCCTGCCAGGAGACCAGTTCGATGCGGGTGCGCGCGGGATCGACGCCGGCCTCGCGCAGCAGCGCGCGGGCGCGGTCCAGATTGGGTATGCGGTAGGGGTCCGCCTCATGCAGCGCGTTGTCGAAATAGAGGTTGCCCGGCGCCACCATTTGGTTGGTGGGCACCCCCGCCTCGCCGGCGACAAAGCGCATGAAGCCTGGCTTGTCCAGCGCATGGCCAAGCGCGCGGCGCACCAGCGGATTGTCGAAGGGCGGGCGCGGCCGGCGGTTGTTGAAGGCGATGAAATACCAGGTGGTGTCGCGCAGCCCCTGGACCGTGAAGCGCGGATCGCCGCGCAGCTGCCCCGCCACATCATGCGGCACATCGGCCAGCTGCAGGTCACCGGCCCGCAGCGCCAAGCCCTTATCCACATCGCCGCGCAGGTCAAAATGCACGGCTTCGAGGCGCGGCTGACCAGACCTCCAGTAGCTCGGATTGGCTGGAGCGATCAGCCGCACATTGGGCTGCCACTGGCCGAAGAGGAAAGGCCCGGTGCCGGCCGGCCGGGTGATGTTCCCCTCCCAGCCCGGCGATCGGGGCGAGACGATCCACAGCTCGGAGAGCGAAGTCAGCAGCGGCGCATAGGGTGCACTGAGGTGCAGCACGACGGTCGTGGCGTTGGGCGTCTCGATCCGGGTGATGAGGCGCATGGCGCCTGCCAGCCAGCCGCCGCGCACCCGGTCGCGCACCCGTTCGATATTGGCCTGGATGGCGGCCGCGTCCATCGGCGTGCCGTCATGAAAGAGCACCCCCTGGCGCAGGTGGAAGGTCGCGCTGCGGCCATCCTCTGCGACCGAGAAGCGCTCGGCAAGGAAGGGTTCGACGGCGCCATCGGGGCCGATCGAGGTCAGTGCCTCGACATAGGCCTGCTGCACCGCGATCGAGCCGGTGTGGCGATGCGGGTCGGCGGTGTCGAGGCCCAATGTGGCGAAGCGCAGCGTACCGCGGCGCGGCGGATCGGCGGCCATGGCGGGGGCGGTGGCGGTGGCCAGGAATGGCAGGCTGCGGCGGGTAATCATGCGCTTGTCTCCAGTTGTCGGCGCGCCGTGCCGTGCATTCCCTCGGCCAGTGGTCTCAGGAATGCCGGGCTGGACGGCGCCAGATCGATGGGGGTGGCATTGGCCAGGCTCTCGCCGGCATCGCGCCGCGGCCCGTCCATGATCCCCGCAGGTCGGTCCGCCGCGCTCAAAGGTCGAAGGATCCGGTCTGGTCGAGATAATCGTGGCTGTGCACGATCACCGCATCTTCGGTCACGCGCACCAGCGCATAGGCGGCGGGCTCATGGCTGCCCGGTGCCGTCTCGCCCTCGGACAGGTCGAGAGCCACCTGATGCGCGGTGCCGCGGATCGAGCTGAACGGAATGCCCCGCCACGATCCCGCCAGCGGCCGGTGCAGATGGCCGTGGAACATGTGCCGGATGCGCGGCTGATGCGGCGCCAGCACCGCGGCCAGATCGGCGGGGTTGACCAACTGGATGCGGTCCATCCGGCTGATGCCCACGGGCATGGGCGGGTGATGCAGGAAGAGGAAGAACGGCCCCTCGCTCTCGGCAAGACGGGCCGCCAGCCAGGCCAGCCGCTTCTCGCACAGCGCGCCGGCATGGGTGCCGGCCGTCTTGGTGTCGAGCAGGATGAACAGCCCGACATCGGTCTCGATCACCTGCTGGACGAAGCCATCCGCGTCAAAACCCTGCTCGGGGAAGGCAGCGCGGAAATGCTCGCGCTCGTCGTGATTGCCGAGCATGAGGTGGAAGGGCATGGGCAGCCCCTCCAGGATGGTGCGCAACTGGGCATAGGCTTCAGGCTGGCCGTGATGCGTCAGGTCGCCGGTGACGATGACGAATTCGGCCGGCGTCGAGCTGCCCGGGCCATGGCGCAAGGCGATGCTCTCCACCGCCATGCGCAGCCGCTCCGCCGGGTCGAGGCCGTAATTGGTCTCGCCGGCGGGCAGGATGTGCAGGTCGGTGATGTGGATGAAGTCGAACATCAGCGGCGCGGCAGCAGGGCTTGCACATCGGCAGCCATGCGGGTCAGCGCCGCCTGCGGCTCGGCCCGCCTGGCCACCACGCTTTGCAGGTGGTCATTGATGGTGTCGGTGATGCGCAGCGCGTTCTGGCCGGGGAAGGCGTACCAACCGGTGATCACGTCCTGCTGACGGAAGGTGACGAGGTGGTTCGGGTTCTCGCGGTAGAAGCGGCCCAGCATCTCCTCACGCTGTGCGGGGATGGTGCTGGCGGGCATGTAGCCGGTGGCGTTGACCATCATGGTGGCGCCCACCGGGCCGGTGGCGAACTTGATGAACTCCCAGGCGGCGGCCTGCTTGGCCGCGTCGCGCGTGAGCATCATCGCCACATTGCCGCCGGCCGGCAGACGGGCATTGGGCGCGGAGAGCGGGAAGCGGCCGCAGACCAGCGGGAAGCGGCCGCCGATCTCGCGGTTATAGCGGCCGAGCTGCGCGGTGGACTGCATGGAGATGCCAAGCCGGCCAGCGAAGAAATCGGCGATGGCGGCGGCCGGGCGCATATCGGGCATGCGGCCTTCATCGACCAACATGCGCAGTGCGCGGATTGCGCGCTGGCCGGGTTCCTGCCCCATCGCCACCTGGCGCTCATCGGCCGAGAGCATGGTGCCGCCATGGCTGAAGACCAGCGCCTGCCAGGCCCAGTTGCCGGTGATCGTCCAGTCGAAGAACATGCCGTTCAGGTTCTCGGCCGTGCCATGGATGGCGCGCGCCAATTGCGCCACCTGTTCCCAGCTGGTGGGCAGGCTGTCCGGGTTGCCGCCGGCGCGACGCAGCTGTTCCACATTGTAGTACAGGATCGGCGTGGAGAGGGCGAAGCCGATGCCAGTCTGCGCCTCGCCGACCTGGCCGAGGGAGAGCAGGCTCTCGGAATAGCCCTGCTCGGCGATGCGCGCATCGGCGGCCATGAAGGGCCGCAGGTCGACCGGAATCTCGCGCTCGACCAGCGTGCGCTGGCGGTTCAGGCCATGGAAGGCGATATCGGGCAGCTGGCGCGTCACCGCATCGCGCAGGTTGCGCTGCAGGATCGCCTCGTAGTCGGGTTCCGGCGCGCGGATCGTCACGCGGATGTTCGGGTTCGCGCGCATGAAGGCGGCGGCGACATCTTCCATCAGGCCGCGGAACAGTTCGGGGATGGAATACTGAATCGAGATCTCGGTGGGCGCGCTCTGCGCCAGGGCTGGCATGGCCAGTGCGGGAAGCGCGAAGGGCGTGGCAAGCAGGCTGCGTCGGTTCATGGCGGTGCTCCTGAGGGTCTGAGGGGTCACTTCACGCCCGTCATCGTCACGCCCGAGATGAAGGCGCGTTGGGCGAGCAGAAAGGCGAGGGCGAGCGGCGCGGTGACCACCGTGGCGGCGGCCATCAGCGGCCCGAAGGAGGTGCCGGCTTCAGCATTGGAAAAGAAGGCGATGCCCAGCGGCGGGGTCATCAGGTGCTCCTCCTGCACCGCGATCAGCGGCCAGAAGAACTCGTTCCAGTTCCAGATGAAGGAGAGGCAGGCGAAGGCGGCGATGGCCGGCGCCGCCGTCGGCAGCATGATCCGCCAGACGATGGCCCATTCCGACAGGCCATCCATGCGGGCGGCCGCGATCAGATCGTCCGGCACGGTGCGGAAGAATTGCCGCATCAGGAAAATGCCGAAGACCGAGATGGTGGAGGGCAGGATGATCGCGGCGTAGGTGTTGAGCAGCCCGAGCTGCCACAGCCCGATATAGAGCGGGATGGCCGGCACCTGCGGCGGGATCAGCAGCGCCAGCACGACCATGGCGAAGGCTGTCTCGCGCCCGCGCCAGCGCAGCTTGGCCAGCGCATAGGCCATCGGCAGCGCGGTGAGCGCCTGGGCCGCGAAGATGCACAGCGTGACGAAAAGCCCGTTCGCCAGGAACCGCGCGAGTGGCACCTTGGTGAAGGCGGCGGTGTAGTTCTCCACCGCGTGCCATTGCGTGGGCAGAAGCGAGAATTGCGGCGCGAAGACCTCGCCCGGCGGCTTCAGCGAGATCGACAGCATGATCACGAAGGGCGCCAGCATCACCGCGGCGCCGGCCAGCAGCACGAGATGTGTCAGCACGCGCCTAACCATAATGCGCCCGCCGATCCAGGATCATGGTCTGCGCCAGGGTGATGCTCAGGGTCAGCAGCAGGAACACCATGGTGATCGCCGCGCCATAGGCCGAGCGCAGGAAGGTGAAGCCCTGCTGCACCATGGTGAAGAGCAGCACCTCGGTCGATTTCAGCGGGCCGCCCTCGGTCAGCACCTGCACCGTGTCGAAGACCTGGAAGCTGCGGATGGCGGTGATGGCGACGACAAAGACCAGGGCCGGCCCCAGCATGGGCCAAGTGACGCGGCGAAACCTCTCCCAGGCGCCATCGGCGCCATCCATCGCCAGCGCCTCGTACAGATCGGTCGGGATGGATTTCAGCCCGGCCATGAACAGCACCATGGCCAGGCCGAGATTCTGCCAGACCCCGATGGCGGCAAGCGCCATCAGCGCGGTGTCGGGGTTCTGCAGCCAGTCGGCGGTGGGCAGCCCGACCGCGCGGAACGCCTGGTTCACGAAGCCCACGCTGGGATGGAACATGAATTCCCAGACCAGCGCCATCGCCAGCAGGGTGCTGGCCACCGGCAGGAAATAGGCGGCGCGGTAGAAGCCGCGCAGCCCGCCCTTCGGCCCCACACTCTCGATCGCGATGGCGGCGATCAGCCCCAGCAGCACCGTGGCCGGCACCGAGACGCCGACATAGACCACCGTGTTGCGCAGGCTGATCCAGAACACCCGGTCGCCCCACATCTCATGGTAGTTGTCGAGGCCGGCGAAGTGGATGCGCGGCTCGCCGAAATTCCAGTCGGTGAGAGAGAGCAGGCCGACCGCGACGGCCGGCCCGAGCAGCATCAGCCACATCAGGATGAAGGCGGGCAGCGCCAGCAAGGTGCCGGCCAGCGCTTCGGCGCGTCGGGGGCTGGGCTGGCGCCGCGTGTCAGCCAAGGGCGGGCTCCCGCTGCGCGGCCTGCAAGGGCAGACGCTGTTCATCGGGGCCGAACAGCACCGCTTTTTGCACCGCGAGCCGCAGCGCCTGGCCCGGGACCATGCCGCGCGCCATGTCCGGCGCCAGGCGCAGCACGGCGCCGCCCTCGAGATGGCACAGCGTCTCCGCGCCCAGATGCTCGATCAGCGTGACCATGGCGGGGATGCCCTGGCCGGCTGGCGCCCAGCCCTCGGGCCGCACGCCCAGCGTGACCGCGCCGCGCGCCGGGCTGATCCACGGCAGCCGGACTTCGCCGACCATCACCGCGCCGTCCTCGTCGACATGAGCCGGCAGCGCGTTCATCGGCGGCGAGCCGATGAAGCGGGCGACCTCCAGGCTGGCCGGCTCGTCATACAGCTCCTGCGGCGGGGCAAGTTGCAGCACCCGACCGGCCTGCATCACCGCGACGCGGTCGGCCATCGCCATCGCCTCGCCCTGGTCATGGGTGACATAGAGGGTGGTGACGCCGAGCCTGCGGGTCAGCGCCACGATCTCGGCCCGCGCCTCGGCCCGCAGTCGCGCATCGAGGTTGGACAGCGGTTCGTCCATCAGGAAGGCTGCCGGGCTGCGAACCATCGCCCGCGCGAGAGCCACGCGTTGCCGCTGGCCGCCGGAAAGCTGCGCCGGCTTGCGATCCAGCAATGGCGTCAGGCCAAGCGGCCCCGCAACAGCCGCGACATCGGCCGTGATCGCCTTGCGCGCCCCGCCCGACCAAAGCCGCCCGAGCAAGGGCAGCCGCTGCATGGGCGACATGCGACGCATCTCCAGCGGGAGCGCAATGTTCTGGCCGACGGTCATGTACGGGTAGAGGGCGTAGCTCTGAAAGACCATCGCCAGGTCGCGCGCCTTGGGGGGCAGCGCATCCACACGGCGCTCGTCGATCAGCACCTCACCGGCATCGGCTGTTTCCAACCCGGCGAGGATGCGCAGCAGGGTGGATTTGCCGCAGCCGGAAGCGCCCAGGATGGCCAGGAACTCGCCTGACAATACCTCCAGAGTGACGTCCCGCAGCACGGGCGTGGCGCCGAAGCTCTTCTGAATGCCTCGCAACGAAACGCCCGGCACAACGCCTCTCCCGCCAGTTTACGACGTGGTCCGGGGTAGGCCAGGGGCATGTCACGAATGCTGCGGGTGGAAGAAGCTTTGACGACGGGGGGTGGGGTGTATCCCGCGCGCCTCGACGTCTTCAGCACTCATCCGCGCCGATGCCCTATCGCGGCGCCTCGGCGCAAACCCGACCCCGCCCTGCACCGAGGGGGCATACCCCGTCGCAGCACGACGGCGTCCAGCCCCTTGCGGACGATGAGGTAGGCCGTGTCCAACACTCCCACTACTCCTGCCCAAAAGGCCAAGGAAAGCGTCCGAACAAGGCTCAATTCTCAGCGGCAACTCCGCCCGAAACCGGATCCGTCCTCAGTGGCAGTCAACAACCTGTCGCCGTTCAGCATCGGCAGCCGTCAACGGCGCACGTCCAACGTGGGGTGTCGTGAACACGCACGGCACCCGGAACCTTCGCACATCCGACAGCGCGTCAGAGACGAAGTGCAGGGACCACCGCTGGTTCGCCACCGTCGCCAGCACCAGTGGCGCGCGCATGCCCCACGCGCACTTGCGGCCACCACGCCGCCGCAATGTCTTTAAGTTCAACATCGCGCCCCTGCGCGCAAGCAGCACGCCAAGCCTGCGATAGTCGAACCGCCAGTGTTCAGCGGCCAGCGCGCGCACCGAGGCATCATCCGCGTTCACGCGGGCGGTGTTGAATTGGACGGCGAGTTATCGCGCATGTTGTCGCTTGCGACATACGAACAATGCAGCGCGGCAGGGCCTGCTGTACCTCAGCTGTTCCTGTGTTCGACAAAATATGATGCGGGGGAGGCGCAAGCTTCTTGACTTGCTGGTCTGCGCGTAGCGGGATCGCCACACTACCCGAAGATGAAGTCACTCTCCGTCATGCTGGCCACCCCAAAGACCAGGATGGCGTGCCCGTTGAACTCCACCTGCGTATTCCCATTGGCCATGTTCAGGAACAACTGGCTGAACTGCGTCACAC
>JAIXVH010000079.1 GCA_027483125.1 Acetobacteraceae bacterium
CTGACCGGCGCATGGCCGCGAGCCTGGAGGAGGCTCGCCGCTCCTATTTCGAAGCCTTCCGTGCCCTCTCGGACGCGCAGGCGCAGCCTGGTGCGGGCCGATTGAGCAACACCGCCTTCATCGATCGCACGACGCCGCAGATCGGCACGCTGCTTGGCATCCGCGACGCCGCCTCTGCCGTGACATCGGAGCGTCTGGCTGCCGCCATCAGCAGGGCCGAGCGTGAGTTGATGGCCGATGTCGCGGTGCTGGTCCTGGCGCTGGGCATTCTGGTTGCGGGGCTGCTGCTGCTGCGCACCAAGCTGCTGCGCCCGATGGCGCAGTTGATCGGCGCCACCGAACGGCTGCGGGCGCATGACTACGCGACGCCCGTGCCCGGTACGGCGCGCGGTGACGAACTGGCAGCGCTCGCCCGCGGCCTGGACGAACTGCGCGAGCAGGCAGGCCGTGCGCAGCAGGCCGATGCCGCGCGCGATGCCGAACGCGAAGCCGCCGCGGCCGAGCGCCGCGCCACCCGTGTCGGCCTGGCCCAGCGCATGGAAGACAGCCTGGGGCAGGCGCTGTCGGCCATGGCCGCGCGGCTGGCCGAGATTCGCGAGGCGACCGAGACCTTGCGCCGCGGTGCGGCGGCGACCGGCGAACTTGCCTCTGGCGCCGCGCAAGGCTCGGCCCAGGCCAGCGGCAATGTGCAGACAGTGGCGGCCGCGGCCGAGGAACTCACCGCGAGCGTGGCCGAGATCACCCGCCAGGTCTCGCACGCTGCCGCCGTCGCGAGCCGTGCGTTGGAGGAAACCCGTCGTACCGACAGCACCGTCTCCGAACTCTCGGCAACCGCCGGGCGCATCGGTGAGGTGGTGCGCCTGATCGAGGATATCGCGGGCCAGACCAACCTGCTGGCCCTGAACGCCACCATCGAGGCAGCCCGGGCCGGGGAGGCCGGCAAGGGCTTCGCCGTGGTGGCGAGCGAGGTGAAGAACCTGGCCGGTCAGACCGCCAAGGCCACAGAGCAGATCGCCCAGCAGATCGCGGCCATCCAGAATGCCGCGGGCGGCGCGGTGCGCTCCATCCAGGGCATCGGCGATGTGGTGGCCGAGATCAACGAGGTGGCCGCCGCCATCGCCGCCGCGGTGGAAGAGCAGGGGGCCGCCACCCGCGAGATCGCCCGCAGCGTGGCCGAGGCCGCGCAAGGCACGCAGGATGTGTCCGGCCGGGTGGCGCAGGTGGGCGTGGGTGTGCGCGATGCCGAAGGCGCCATCGCCAGCCTGGCCAGCAACACCGATGATGTGCGCGGCCGCAGCCAGGGCTTGCAGCAGGACCTCTCCGGCCTGCTGCGCGAACTGCGCGCGGCATAGCGTTGCACCGCTGACGCCTGCTCCGTGGGCGTCAGCGTTGCGGCATCAGCGCCCGACCGCGTAGCCCTGCATGCCGCGCGGATTGGCGCCGGCGAAGATCTGCCCGTCGCGCTCCAGCCGCGCGCCGACGAGCCGGCCTTCCGACCAGTCGCCGCCCATTTCCAGATCATGGCCACGGGCGCGCAGATCGGCGGCCACCTCGGCTGCGTAGCGGCCTTCCAGCACCAGCTTCGCGGGCTTCGCACCGCGCGGCCAGAAGGAGCTGATCCAGTGCTCCGAGTGGAAGGCCGGCGCGTCGATCGCGGCCTGGATGCCCATGCCATGGTGCAGCATGCGCAGCAGCATCAACGGCTGCCACTGGTCCTGCTGTTCGCCGCCCGGGGTGCCGAAGGCCATCCAGGCGCGGCCATCCTTCAGCACCATCGCCGGTGACAGCGTGGTGCGCGGCCGCTGGCCGGGGCGCAGCGAGTTGGGCAGGCCTTCCTCCAGCCAGAACATCTGGCAGCGCGAGCCCAGACAGAAGCCCAGGCCCGGAATGGCCGGCGAGGATTGCAGCCAGCCCGCGCTGGGTGTGGCGCTGACCATGTTGCCCCAGCGGTCGATCACATCGATGTGGCAGGTATCCCCGCCGGAGGCGCCAAGGCGCGAGACAGTAGGCTCCCCGCTGCCCGCAGCCTGGCGGGCTTCCTTCGCGCGGGCCACGGCGGCTTCATAGCTGACAGTGTGCGGCGCGCGGCCATCGGGCGCGCCGGGGCGCCAGTCGCGGGACGCCTCGCGCCCGATCAATGCGCGGCGGGCGGCGTTGTATGCGGGGGAGAGCAGGGTGGTCATGGGCGCGTCGAAGAAGGCGGGGTCGGCGCACCAGGCCTCACGGTCGGCGAAGGCCAGTTTCTGCGCCTCGATGAACACATGCACCAGCTCCGCGCCCAGCGGGTCCAGCGCGCCGATATCCATCCCGTCCAGCAAGGCCAGCGTCATCAGCATGGCCGGGCCTTGGCTCCAGGGGCCGCATTTCAGGGTGGTGACGCCATGGGCATCCAGCCGCAAAGGCTCGTCATAGCTGGCGCGCCAGCCGGCCAGGTCCTGGCCAGTCAGCACCGCCTTGTGGCGGCGGCCGGAGGTGTCCAGCGCTTCGAAGGAACGGCCGAAGCGGTCGGCGGCTTCGGCGACGAAGCCCTGGTAGAAGGCGCGCCGCGCGGCGTCGATCTGTGCCTCGCGGCCATCGCCGGCGGCTTCTGCCTCGGCCACGATTCGGGTGTAGGTGTCGGCCAGTTCGGGGTTGGCATAGAGCTGCCCGCCCTTGGGGCCGCCATTGCGCAGCCAGAGCGCGGCACTGGTCGGCCAGGCGGACTCGAACAGCGGCCGAACCGTGTCCACGGTGGCCTGGATGCGCGACACCATATGCGCACCGTTGCGGGCGTAGCCGATGGCGTATTCCAGGATCTCGCGCGGGCGCCAGGTGCCGTGGTCGCGCAGCATCAGCATCCAGGCGTCAAACGCGCCGGGGATGGGCGCGCAGAGGAAGCCGGTGCCCGGCACGATATCCAGGCCCAGATGATCGCGCAGATGCGCAATCGTCATGCCCGCCGGCGCCGGCCCCTGGCCGCAGATCACGTGCTGGCGGTTGGCTTTCGCGTCATGGATGATGATCGGCGCATCGCCGCCCGGGCCGTTCAGATGCGGCTCGACGATCTGCAGGGTGAAGCCCGCCGCGGCGGCCGCGTCGAAGGCATTGCCGCCGCGTTCCAGCACCGCCATGCCGACCTGGCTTGCAATCCAGTGGGTGGAGGTGACGGCGCCGAAAGTGGCGGCGATTTCGGGGCGGGTGGTGAAGGACATGCGCGGTGATCCTGGGTTCGTTGCGGGATTGGCGCAGCGTGCGTGGGATGCGTCAATCCTGGCTGTGTGGCAGGGTAGGGCATGCAGAATGCACGTCTGATCGCCACGGTCGGCCCCTCCGGCGCCGGCAAGGACACCGTGCTGGCCGGCCTGCGCGCCGCCCTGGCCGGCAACCCGCGCTTCGTCTTCGCCCGCCGCGCCATCACCCGACCCGCCGATCCCGGCGCGGAGGACCACCAGCCCATGACGCCGGCGCAATTCGCCGCCGCGGATTTCGCCCTGCAATGGCAGGCGCATGGCCTGTCCTATGGCATCGGGCGCGAGATCGAATCGCATCTCGCCGCTGGGCGTTCGGTCTTCGCCAACCTCTCCCGCGCTGTGCTGCCCGAGGCCGCGCGGCGCTACCCTTTGCTGGTGCTGGAGATCACCGCACCACCCGCCCTGCGCGCCGCGCGCCTCGCCGCGCGCGGCCGCGAGGACGCCGCCGACATCGCCGCGCGCCTCTCCCGTGAAGCCCCCCTGCCGCCCGGCCTGTCCATCGCCCGCATCGTCAACGACACCACGCCCGAGGCGGCCATCGCGGCCGCGTTGAAAACCCTGGACAGTCTGATCGCGCCGTGACATGTCAGCGATGTGTCGCTGATCACCGCCATCGAACCGCCCGCCTCGCTCACCGAACAGGCCACCGCCGCGATTCGGCGCGACATCCTGGCCTGCCGGCTGGCGCCCGGTGCGGCGCTGGCCGAAGCCACGCTGGCCACCGCGCTCGGCCTGACCAAGGCGCCGGTGCGTGCGGCCCTGGCGCGGCTGGCCGATGAAGGCCTGGTCGCCGCCATCCCCCGCCGCGGCTGGACCGTCAGCCTGGTCACCGTGCGCGATATCCACGAAGTCTTCGACCTGCGCCTCATCCTGGAACCCGAGGCCGCGCGCCGCGCCGCCGGCCGCGTGGACACGCGCGAACTGGACCGCCTGGATGCCGTCTGCGCCGCCGGCTACCGGCCGGAGGATGGCGACAGCGCGATCGACTTCCTCGACGCCAACCGCGCCTTCCATGTCGCCGTCGCGGAGCTTTCGGGCAATGCGCGGCTGGCGCGCCAGATCGGCCGGCTGCTGGATGAATCCACGCGCATGCTGGTCCTGGGCCTCTCGCGCCGCGACCGCTCCGGCGAAATGGCGCATGAGCACCGCGCGCTGATCGACATGCTGGCGCTTGGCCGGGGCGAGGACGCCGCCCGCCTGATGCACGAACAGGTCGATGAAAGCCGGCGCATGGTGCTGGCCGCCCTGACCGCCCCCGAAGCCGGGATTCCCACATGAACATGATCGCCCGCCGCCCGCTGGATGCCATGCTGGGCGCCATCGCCGCCGCCGCCGCCACGCCGCTGGCGGGCCGCGAGACGCGTGTCGCCGCGGCCCTGTCGCCGCATCTGCGCGACCCGCTGCTGCTGACGGGCCTCGAATGCCCCGGCAGCGAGACCCGCTACACCCGCCATCTGCTGCACGAGGGCGACGGCTATGCGGTCGTGGCCCTGGTCTGGCGCCCCGGACAGATGTCGCCGGTGCATGCGCACAAGGCCTGGTGCGCGCTGGGCATCCACCAGGGCATCCTGACCGAACATTATTACGCCGCCGGCACGCTGCGCCCCACGGATGTCCACCTGCGAGTCCCCGGCGATCTCAGCCACGGCCCGGCTTGCGACCACATGATCCACCGCCTGGCCAATTGCTGCGCCGAGACCGCCATCTCCATCCATGTCTACGGCACCGCCTTCGCACGCATGGCAGAGGACCTGAATCTAGTCCTTGCCTGAGCGGCGCCGCACCCGCAATTTGCGCGGGACATGCCATCAAGGCTCATCATCGGATTGCTGCTGGGCCTCGGCGCTTCCGTCATCTGGGGCGGGCATGCGGTGGTGGCGCGCCTGGCGCTGAACGGCCAGGGCTTCCATGTGCTGGACCTTGGCGCCACGCGCTACCTGCCCTGCGCCATCATCCTGGCCCCGATCGCCTGGCGAATCCGGCACCGGCTGCGCGAACTCGGCCCCTGGCGCATGCTGCTGCTGGTCGCCATGGGCGGCGTGGGCAACCAACTCACCTTCGTCTCCGGCCTGCAATGGGCGCCCGCCAGCCACGGCGGCACCATCTCACCCATGACGGCACCCGTGGTCGCCGCCATCGCCGGCTGGATCCTGCTTGACGAAAAACCCACGCGCGGGCGCCTGGCCGCACTCGCCACCATGATCCTGGGCGTGCTCATGATCGGCTGGGAGGGCCTGGCCACCGACCGGCCCGATGTCTGGAAAGGCGACCTGCTGCTGATCGCCGCAGGTGGCACATGGGGTGTCTTCGGCGCACTCCTGCGCCTGTGGCAATTGCCCGCCATCCCGGCTGCCTCCGCCGTCGCCGTGGCATCAGCGATCCTCGTCGCGCCACCCTGGCTGGCCTTCGCGGCCAGCGACTTCCTGGCC
>JAIXVH010000190.1 GCA_027483125.1 Acetobacteraceae bacterium
CATGCCGAGGGCCGTGCAGATACGACCCAATACAAGGTCCATGTGCCTGCCGAAATCGACGTGAAGGCCATCCGCACGCGCCTTGGCCTGACGCAGGAGGATTTCGCCGCGCGCTTCGGTTTCAGCATCAAGACGCTGCGCCATTGGGAGCAGGGTCAGCGCACGCCCGAAGGCCCCACGCGCGCTTATCTGACGGTGATCGATCGCGCACCCAAAGCGGTTCAGAAGGCGCTGCGCGCCGCATGAAGCCTCAGCCATGGCACTGATCGCCGAGCAACTCCTCAACGGCCTGCAGTTCGGCGTCATGCTGTTCCTGCTCGCCGCTGGCCTGACGCTGATCTTCGGCATCATGGGCGTGATCAACCTCGCCCATGGGTCGCTCTACATGATCGGCGCCTTCGCCGCCGCGCTGGTGGCGCAGCAGACCGGCTCCTGGTGGCTGGCGCTGCTGGGCGGCGTGCTCGCGGCCGCGGCCGCGGGCATGGTCATGGAACTGGTGGTGCTGCGCCGCCTCTATGCGCGCGACCACCTGGACCAGGTGCTCGCCACCTTCGGCCTGATCCTGTTCTGCAACCAGGGCATGGTGATCCTGTTCGGCCGCCAGCCCTTGTTCGTGGACCTGCCGCCCGCCTTCGCCGGCGCCATCGAGGTCTTCCCCGGCGTGCCCTACCCATCCTTCCGGCTGCTGATCATCGCCGTGGGCCTGGCGGTGGCGCTCGGCCTCTATCTGCTCATCCAGCGCACGCGCATCGGCATGCTGGTCCGCGCGGGTGCGACGCATCGCGAGATGGTGCGCGCGCTCGGCGTCGATATCCGCCTGCTCTACACGCTGGTCTTCGGCCTGGGCGCGCTGCTGGCGGGGCTGGCGGGCGTGATGGCCGGCCCGGTCTCCGCCGTGCAGGTCGGCATGGGCGAGCAGATCCTGATCCTGACCTTCGTCGTGGTCGTCATCGGCGGCATCGGCAGCGTGCGCGGCGCCTTCGCGGCCGCCATCCTGGTGGGCATGGTGCAGACCATGCTGACCGCCTTCGTCCCTGGCCTGCTGCGCGGCGTGATGCCCGCCTCCGAGGCCGATGCGCTGGGGGCGGCCCTCTCCTCCATGGGCGTCTATCTGCTGATGGCACTTGTGCTGCTGATCCGCCCGCGCGGGTTGTTCCCCGCCCATGCGTGACCGCCTGATCCTGGCCGTGTTGCTGGCCGCCGCCATAGCCTTGCCTTGGGTCGCCACCGCGCTGGACCAGCCGGCCACCACGGGTGTGGCCACGCGCATCGCCTGCCTGGCGATCGCGGCGGTGTCGCTCAATCTCATCCTCGGCCATGGCGGCATGGTCAGCTTCGGGCATGCCGCCTATTTCGGGCTGGGTGGCTACACGGTCGGCATCTTGTGGGAACATTTCCGCCTGGCTGAACCCATCTTCGGGCTGATCCCCGGCAGCAACCAATTGCTGGTCACGCTGCCCGCCGCGATGCTGGTCTCGGGCGTGGCCGCGGCCATCATCGGCGCGCTGTCGCTGCGCACCTCCGGCGTGCAGTTCATCATGATCACGCTGGCCTTCGCGCAGATGCTGTTCTTCCTCTTTGTCGGCCTCAAGGCCTATGGCGGCGATGACGGGCTGATGGTCAGGCGCCGCAATGAGGTGCCCTTCCTCGACCTGCGCGACCTCAACCAGCTCTACTGGCTGTGCCTGGGCTTGCTGGTGGTCTGGCTCTACTTCCAGCACCGCATCGTGCGCAGCCGCTTCGGCCGCGTGCTGGAGGGCATTCGCCAGAACGAACGCCGCATGGCCGCCCTCGGCGTGCCGGTCTACCCCTACAAGCTGGTCGCCTTCATCATCGCCGGCATGGGCTGCGGCATGGCCGGCGCGCTCACCGTCAACTACCTGCGCTTCGTCTCACCGGACCTGATGGCCTGGCAGAAATCGGGCGAGCTGATGATCATGGTCATCCTGGGCGGCATGGGCACGCTGCTGGGCCCGGTGGTGGGCGCGGCCGCGCTGGTCGGGCTGGAATACACGCTGGGCGCGATCACCGAGCATTGGCAGTTCATCCTGGGGCCGATCCTGCTGCTGGTGGTGCTGTTCGCGCGCGGCGGGATCATGGCGATCTTCGGCGTACGAAGGGGGTAGCGCCGGCCAACGCCACGCGGCAGGCTGCCCGTAGCGGAGGTCCAGCATGCCCATCACCCGTCGCATCCTTCCTGCCCTTCTCGCCACGCCCGCCCTGGCGCAACCCGCCTTCCCCAACCGGCAGATCCGGCTGATCGTCGCGGCATCGGCCGGCAGTGGCGGTGACATCGTCGCCCGGCTGGTGGCCGAGCCGATGCGCGATGATCTCGGCCAGCTCGTCGTCATCGACAACCGCCCCGGCGCCAGCGGCAATACGGGTGCGGAGGCCGTGTTCCGCGCGCCGGCCGATGGCTACACCGTGCTGGTCACCGCCGGCGCCTTCGCCATCTCACCCTCCGTGCTGCGGCATCTGCCCTTCGATGCGGTGCGCGATTTCGCCGGCGTGGCGCTGCTCGCCACCGTGCCGGTCATTGTGGTCACGCGCCCCGAAAGCCCCTTGCGCAGCATCGCCGACATCATCGCCGCCGCCCGCGCGCGCGGCAGCGCGGTCAGCTATGGCAGCTTCGGCATCGCGACACCGCCGCATCTCATCGGTGAGCGCATGGGCCTGGAGGCCGGCAACCGCATGACGCATGTGCCCTACCGCGTCAGCGCGCAGGCCTTCCCGGACATCGTCTCCGGCACGCTCGACTTCGCCATCCTCGATGCGGTGGCGATGACGCCTCACATCACCTCTGGCCGGCTGCGGGCGCTGGGGCTGAACGGCACGCAGCGCGCCTCCGCCCTGCCCGATGTGCCGACGCTGCGCGAGGCGGGTCTCGCCTTCGATGCGGTGGGCTGGCACGCCGCCTTCGCGCCGGCGGCGACACCCGCGCCCATCGTCGCCCGGCTGAATGCCGCCTTCAACGCGGCGGTGGCGCAGCCGCGCGTGCGCCAGGCGATCATCGCCGGCAGCGCCATTCCGGTCGAACCGCCGCTCTCCGCCCCCGAATGGACCGCGCGTTTCCGCACCGAGGTCGCGGCCTGGGGCGAGGTGGCGCGCGCCGCGCGCGTGGAGGTCGAGTGACATGCCGCGCCTGATCGCCGACATCGCCTATGCTGAGGCGGGCATCGCCCACAGCACCGCGCCGCGCCGCGTCACGCTGCGCATGGATGCCTATCTGCCCGATGCCCCCACCGGGCCGGTGCCCGCCGTGGTGCTGGCCTTCGGCGGCGCCTTCCTGCGCGGCTCCAAGGAGGATGACAGCTTCCCCACCGCCGGCCGCTACGGCGCCAACACCGCCATGGCCGAGTATTGCCGCCGCTTCGCCGCAGAGGGCTTCGCCTGTTTCTCGGTGGGCTATCGCCTGGGCGGCGACGACCCGGACCCCGGCACCACGCCCGTCCTGACGCGCCCCGAGCTGGTTCCGATGGACCGCATCCGCCAGGTGCGCGAGATCATGGGCCTGCCGCCCGCCACCCCACAGCAGATGGCCGGCGTGGTGGAAGCCGCGATCGACGACATGACCGCCGCCGCCCGCGCCGTGGCCGCGCGCGCCGCCGAATGGGGCGTGGACCCCGCGCGCATCGTGCTGGGCGGCTGGTCGGCCGGCGCCCGCTGCGCGCTCTATGCCGCCTATGCGGAGCATGTGCCCTGCGTGGGCGTGCTGTCGCTCTCGGGCACCATGGACACCGCCGATATCCGGCCAGGTGCGATGCCGCCGGTGCTGATGATCAGCGCCGAGGAGGATGTCGGCTACATCATCGATGCCACGCCGCGCGTCGCGGCGGCATTGGGCGGCCGGCAACTCCGAATCCCCGGCCGCGACCACTGGTACCCGGCCGAGGCGATGACCGATGCCGGCATCACCGTGCAGCAGGCGATGCGCGCGGCACTGCGCGACTGGACCGGCCTGTGATGTCGCTGTCGCTGCTCGACGCCTTCGCGGCCGCCTATAACCGCCACGATATCGAGGCGTTGCTCGCCATGGTGACCGAGGACTGCATCTTCGACACCGCCGCCGGCCCCGCGCCCTGGGGCGCGCGCCACCAGGGCAAGCCCGCGCTGCGCGAGGCGCTGGGTTGGGCCTGGCGCCATTGGCCCGATGCCAGCTGGAATGACGCGGTGCATGTGGTGGCCGGCGATCGCGGTTTCAGCGAATGGACCTTCCGCGGCACGGATGCGCAGGGCGTCGTCACCGAACAGCGTGGCGTCGACCTGTTCGTGCTGCGCGATGGGCTGATCGCGCACAAGGACAGTTATCGCAAGCAGCGCGGCTGATTCACCGCAGCCGCAGCAGGCTCTCCACCGAGATATCCTCATCGATCGCCGGCCAATGAATGCCTTGCCCCCGGCCCAGCAGCCGCCATTCGGCGCGCTGTGCAGGCGTCGCTTCCCGCAGCCGCGGAAACCAGGCCAGCGGCGCGGAGAGTTCGCGCCCATCGGCCAGCACCACCAGCAATGCATCGTCGCTGACCGCGACATCGACGGCGGCGGCGTCAAGGCGCGTTGCGGAAATGCTCATGCCAGGCCCTTTCGAAGATCGCGCGATGCAGAATGACCATGGCGCGCAGCCGGTTCAACTCTGTTGCCCGAAACCCGTCGGATGTCGCGAGTTCCACCGGTGACAGCCAGAACTTGGCCAGGCGCTCCGCTTGTTCAACATGGATATGCGGCGGTTCATGCCCTTCCAGGCTGTAGAAGAAGAAGCGATAGCCATCCGTCCGCAGCACCGTGGGCATCACCGATATGATACGCGCCCCGCCGCCCGCATCATAGCTTTTCGTCGGCTTCAATGCGGCTGGGATCGGGGCGTCCCCCTTACCGCCCCTCCCGCCACCGCAGATGATCCTCGATCAACGGCAGCCCGCGCGGCGCCAATATCGGCCCGCGCAGCCGCACGCCCATGGCTGGACCCTCCGGGCGCGGCAGTGTCAGCGTGGCATCCAGCGCATCGCGCGCGGCATCCCAGAAGCCCCCCAGCCGGCCCTCGGCCACCGGGCTTTCCAGCACCGCGCCGGCGCCCAGCCGGAACTGCCCGCGCACCGCGCTGAAGGGCAGCGCCAGCCGCGTGAAGGGCGTTGCACCGCCGCTCACCGCCTCCAGCGCGGCCAGTGACGGGTCGGGCTCGGCGCCGGCTTCCAGCAGTGCGGCCAGGTCCAGCCCCTCCAGCCGGCCATCGGCCAGCACCACCTCGCCAGCGCCGCCCAGCCCCGCCAGCCATTCCTGCGCGCCGCGGCCGGAGGTGTTCAACTGCATCGCCGCATCCACCCGCGCGCCGCCCAGCGGCACTTGCGCCAGTGCTGCATCCAGCGCCACCGCCTCAGCCGACCAGGACAGCCGCGCCCGTGCCCGGCCCTCACCGATGCGCCATTCGGGCACTTCCAGCGCCAGCCCTGCCGCATCGCCGCGCAGGCTCGCGCGCAGGCCCGAGAGTGGCGGCAGCGGCGGCGCTTCCAGCCGGTCCAGCGTCAGCCCGATCTCGAGTGCCAGGCCTTGTGGGGGCAGCGGCAGTTCCGGCCAGATGCCGCCCTCGGCCAGGCTCAGCCGTTCCAGCGCCAATTCGCCGGCCAGCCGCCCTTCGGCCAGGTTCAGCCCGCCGCGCAGCCGCAGCGCGCCCGCCACCAGATCCAGCCCCTCGGCCGTGAAGCCCGTGCCGCGCAGCGTCACCGGCGCGATCACCGACAGCGAGCCATGGCCCAGCAGTTCCACCCAGCCCGCGGGCAGGAAAGGCCCCAGCAGGCGGGGCGCGCCGGGGTGCCGCAGCGTGGCGATGCCCTGCGCCTGCATCTGCCGCGCATCGAGCGTGAGCGCCGCTTCCAGCCGCGCATCCTCGGCATCCGCATCCAGCCGCAGGGCGAGCGCTTCCGGCGCGCCCGACAGCGTCGCGCGGGCGCGGGCGGGCAGGCGGTCCAGCTCGGGCGGCAGGCGCCACCAGGGCCAGAGCAGATCGCCCAGGCTTCCGCCCTGGGTCTCGATCTGCGCCTCCTGCAGGCGCAGCGGGTTCAGCGTGCCGGTGGCGGTGGCCGAGAGGTCGGCGCGGCCGCGACGCGCGGTGGCGCGGCGCAGCACCAGCCGCCCGGCCTCGGCCGCGGCATCCAGGCGCAGCGCCTCCAGCGGGGTGCCCAGCAGCGTGGCGCGTTCGGCGCCGATGCGCAGGTCGAGATCCATGCTCTGCGCGGCCTCGGCCCAGCCGAGCCAGGGGTCGGCGGCCAGCCAGGTGAATTCAAGGCCCAGCCCCAGGAAAGGCCGCGCGCCGCGCCGCCAGGTCGCGGCACCGCGGATGCGCTCACCGCCCAGCTGCACCGCGATATCGCTGAACACCGCCTGGCGTTCATCCAGCGCCATGCGGAAGGTGGCGGCCAGCGGCCCTTCGGGCCAGGCGCCCGGTGGCGCCTGCAGCCCGAGCGGCGCGAAGGCGCCGAGATTCTCCACCCCGCGCGGGGCATCGACGCGCAGCGCCCATTCGCTGGCATCACGCTCACCCGCGCCGGCGACGGACAGCCGCGCCTCGCCTGCCATCGCGCCGGCCTGCGTGACGGTGATGCGCCCTTCGGCGATCTGCACCGCCAGCCGCAGATCGGACAGTGCGACCCCCAGCAGCGAGGATTCCGCCGCCGCCAGGGTGAAGGCCATGGGCAGTGCGGGCACCGCCGCGCGCAGGGCGCCGGTCCAGGCGTCGAGGTCGAGCCGGTCGGCGGTCAGCGCGGCATCCAGCCTTGGCGTCGGCGTCAGGCGCAGCGTCAGCCCGCCGCGACCCGCCTGGCCCGCCACCCGGATCGCCAAGGGGTCCAGCGCGATGGCATCACGTGTGGCGGTGATGCGCCCATTGGCGGTGAAGGCGCCGCCGGGCGTGGGCAGCAGCGCCGAGAGGTCGGGGCCGGTCGCGTCCACCCGGCCCTCGAAGCCGCCATCGGCCAGCAGCACGCCGCGCGCGGACAGGCGGCCCGCGCCGAATTGCGCGGTGATGTCGATCGGCGCCACGCCGTCATCGCCGGCGCGGCCCAGGCTGGCCTGGAAATTCACCCGCTGGCCGCGCCATTCGAAGCGGCCTTCGGTGCGCAGCGCCTCGGCCGGGCCGCCGGCCAGCAGGCGTGCCGACACACCTTCGATGCGCGCGCCGGCGAGGCTGATGCGGCTGTCCTCGATGCGGGCATCGAGCGCGATGAGTTCATCCAGGCTGGGCAGGCCGGGCAGGGCGGCAGGCGGCCAGGGCAGGGAGATATCGGCGCCGACCAGCGACACTTCGCGCACCACCACGCGCCCCAGCAGCAGGCGCCAGGGGTCCAGCCGCAGCCGCAGCGCGCGGGCCGAGAGTTCCACCTGGTCGATGCTGGGGCCGATGCGCACGCCATCCGCTTCCAGCACGGTGGCGGGCAGCAAGGACAGGCGCAGCGCGCCTTCCAGCGCGATGGACCGGCCCAGGCGGCTGGCGGCATGTTCGGCGAGCGTGCTGCGATAGCCGTCCCAGTCGATGCGTTGGGGCAGCAGCAGGGCTGCGGGCAGCAGGATGGCCAGCAGCAGCCCGGCCACGATGCCGATGCGCGCGCCGATCCTGCCGATGCGGGTTGCCTGCAGCCTCATCCTGCGTCCGGTGTGGCGCGGGCGCTGCGCGGGTGCAAGTGCGTCGCGCACATGCTATGCGCCGCGCGTGAGCATGTGGGGCAAGATCATCGGCGGTGTGACGGGGTTCGTGACGGGCGGGCCGCTGGGCGCCGTGCTGGGCGCGGCCGCGGGGCATGTGGCCGATAGCGGGCGCATCGGGCCGGGGGCGGCGGATTGGGCCGCGCTGCTGGGCAACAAGCAGCAGTTATTCGCCGTCGGTGTGGTCGTGATCTCGGCCAAGCTGGCCAAATGCGACGGCGCGGTGAAGCGCGAGGAGATCGACGCCTTCAAGACCGCCTTCCGCATCCCGCCCGAGAACATGGCCGATGTGGCGCAATTGTTCGACCAGGCGCGCGAGAATGCGGATGGCTTCGAGGCCTTTGCCGACAAGATGGGCGAAGCGTTTGCGGACGACCCGACCATGCTGGAGGATGTGCTGGCCGCCTTCTTCGGCATCGCCCGCGCCGATGGCCCGCTGACCAATGGCGAGGTGGCCTTCCTGCAACGCGTGCAGATCGGCTTCCGGCTGGATGCCCCGGCCTGGACCCGCGCACGCGACGGACAGGGGCCGCGCGGCCCGGTGGAGGCGGGGCCTGACCCCTATGCCATCCTGGGCCTCGGCCGGGATGCGACGGATGAACAGGTGCGCGCGACCTGGCGCAAGCTGATGCGGGAGAACCACCCGGATGCGCTGCTGAGCCGTGGCGCGGCGCCGGATGTGGTCAAGCGCGCGCAGGCCAAGGTGAGCGAGATCAATGCGGCGTGGGATCGGGTGAAGCGGGAGAGGAAGCTGTGAGGACCTGTTGGAGCACGCGCTCAGGTGGGAACCGACGCAGGTGGGCGCGGCGGCAGCAGGTCGAAATACTTCAGCAACTCGATGAGCATCAATGGCATCACCACCGTCAGCAGGATTTGTAGCGTCGCGACAGCGGCGAGAATGATAGCCATGAAAATGAAGAAGCCCGATCCCAGAAACGCCGCGGATGTCGCGTGGCGCCACACGCCGGTGCCGGCAGGCTGCTGCAGCCACGACTTCACGAATCCGATCAGCAAAATGATTCCCAGAACGCTGTAGATCGTGGTGAACGATCCCAGTGGGATGATGACGGTGACTTCGGTCGTGTTTCCTTGCATGGGCGGAGTGTTGAATGCACCGCCATACGATTCAAGTCCGGCCAGGTTCCGAGCAAGGCGTCATGCTGAAAGCTTTGCGGGCATCCAGCTTGCAGGCACTTGTCGCTCGGGTTGACGCCGAGTTCGTCAGTGCGTGGCGATGGTTGATCCCTGCATCATTTTGATGCATGATGGGCCATGCCCAATGCCGCGACCCGAACCGGCGTCACCGTCCGACTGGCCCCCGATGCCCATGCCCGCCTGCAGGACATGGCGCGGGCCGAGCATCGCTCCGTCGCCGCCCTGCTGGAGCGCCTGGTGGAGCGCGAGATCAAGGCGCGCGACGAGGCCGAACGCGTGATCCGCGTGCATGTCGCGCCGGAATTGCGGGGCAAGCCCTTTGGCACGCCCGACCGCCACCCAGGCGAGAGTGAGCGCAGCCACGCCCGGCGCAAGGCCGCCATCGACACGCTGTTCGGCCGCTGAGGCGGGCGTGGCGGGCAGCGCCATCCCGGCGGGTTGCTTCGTCTGGACGATGTTCCCCTTCGGGCCGCCCGATCCGCCGGACCAGCCCTGCCCCACGCGCCACATCGCCTATGTGCTGGCAACCGACAGCGCGCCCAGGG
>JAIXVH010000448.1 GCA_027483125.1 Acetobacteraceae bacterium
ACCTTCCTGCCCATCCCCGAGGCACGGCGCGAGCGCTATGCCCCGGCGGCCGGGCGCGACCTGCTCTTCGGCATCCGCCCCGAGCACCTGACCGAACAGCGCCTCGGGCTGCAGAACCGCGCCGACATCATCATCACGCCCGAGGTGATCGAACCCATGGGCATGGAGACGCTGGTGCATTTCCATTTCGGCGAGGCGCGCGATGTCTGCGCCAAGATCGACCCGACCGCCCATGCGGCGCCCGGCGAGCGCCTGGTGCTGACGGCGGATATGAACAACATGCACCTGCTGGATGCGGCGACAGGAAAGGTGCTGTAGGCCATGATCCGCATCGGCGAAATCGCCGACGCGGTTCATCCTTCTCTCAGCAACGGCCTACAACGTGATCCGGCGTTTGCCGATCACGCTGCAGGCAAACTCTTGCCCTGCGGCCCGGCCATGGCTATCTGAGGGGTTCGGCGCGCCCCTGGGCGCGTTTTTCCGGCGCGCCCGCATGCGCGTCTTGATCTGGAGTTCCCATGGCCCGCGTCACCGTCGAAGACTGCATTGTCCAGGTTCCGAACCGTTTCGAACTCGTCCTCTACGCCGCACAACGCGCGCGCAACCTGAGCCGCGGCGAGACCCTGGAGGTCGACCGCGACAATGACAAGAACCCGGTCGTGGCGCTGCGCGAAATCGCCGAGCAGAAGCTCGAATTGCCGAGCCTGGAGGCCGATCTGGTGAAATCGCTGAGCCGCGCGCCGGACCCCGAGCCGGTCGAGGACGAGGTCATGGACCTCATCGCCACCGACGAGAACATCTTTGGCGTCATGGACGTCAACGAGGAAAGCCAGGGCGGCGATGACGGCATGGACATCGAGGCCGCGATCGGCGCCGAACTCTTCGGCGACGACGAGAAGTAACAGGGGCGCTTGGCCTCGCGCCACTCCCCCTCTCACAATCCGGCGCCGCAATCGCCGGAGGGGCTGAACACGGGCGCAAGCATGGTGCCCGGCCTGGATGCGGCGCTGGCCTTCGCCGCCCACGCCCATGCGACCGACACCAGGCTCGACCCCGCCATCCTGATCGCGGCGGCGCGCTTCGGCGCCGAGGCGCATGCCGCCCAGCAGCGCAAATCCGGCGAGCCCTATATCCTGCACCCCATCGCGGTGGCTGAAATCCTGGTGGGCTACCACCTGGACACCGCCTCCATCGCCACCGCTTTGCTGCATGACGTGGTCGAGGACACGGCCCACAAACTGTCCGAGATCAGCACCCGCTTCGGCCCGGAAGTCGCCAAGCTGGTCGATGGCGTCACCAAGCTCTCCCGCATCGAGGTGCAGTCCGAACGCACCAAGCAGGCCGAGAATCTGCGCAAGCTGCTGATGGCGGTGAGCGAGGATATCCGCGTGCTGTTGGTCAAGCTCGCGGACCGGCTGCACAATATGCGCACGCTATCGGGCGTGCCCAAGGCCGAGAAACGCGCCCGCACCGCGCAGGAAACGCTCGACATCTACGCGCCGCTCGCCGAGCGCATCGGCATGGAGCGGCTCAAGACCGAGCTTGAGAACCTCGCCTTCCGCGAACTGAACCCGGAGGCCTGGCAGGGCATCCAGGCGCGGCTGACCTTCCTGCGCGGCCAGTCCGGGGACCTCATCGGCGAAATCGAACGCGACATCATTCGCGTGCTGGGAAGCCACGGGATCACCGGCGTCGAGGTGCAGGGGCGCGAGAAATCGCCCTATTCCATCTGGCGCAAGATGCAGGCGAAGGATGTGACCTTCGAGGGCCTGTCGGACGTCATGGCCTTCCGCGTCGTCGTGCCCACCCGCAATGATTGCTACGGCGCGCTGGGTGCGATGCATGACGCCTATCGGGTCATTCCCGGCCGCTTCAAGGACTATATCTCGACGCCCAAGACCAATGGCTACCAGTCGCTGCACACCGGCGTCACGGTGCCCGCCAAGCGCCACGCCAAGATCGAGGTGCAAATCCGCACGATGCAGATGCACCAGGTGGCCGAATACGGAATTGCCGCGCATTGGGTCTACAAGCAGGGCGAGGGCGGGGAGGAGCCGCGCCGCTACCCCTGGATGAAGGCGCTGCTCGAAATCATCGAGACCGCGGCCGACCCGCAGGAGGTGCTGGAAAACACCCGCCTGGAACTGCATGGCGAGAGCGTCTTCTGCTTCACCCCCAAGGGTGACCTGATCGAATTGCCGGCTGGCTCCACGCCCATTGATTTCGCCTACCAGGTGCACTCTCAGGTGGGCGATACCTGCGTGGGTGCCAAGGTGAACGGCAAGGTGCTGCCGCTGCGCCAGCCGCTGTCCAATGGCGACCAGGTGGAGATCATCACCGCCCGCGGCGGCAAGCCTAATCCGGACTGGCTGAACTTCGTGGCCAGCGGCCGGGCGCGCGCCCGGATCCGCCGCTTCGCCATGGCCGCCGAGCGCGACAAGCACCTGGAGGAAGGCCGCGCCGCGGTGGCCAAGGCCTTCCGCCAGGACGGGCTGGATTTCTCAGAAAAAGCCCTGGAACCCGCGCTGAAGGCGATGGGCAAGACCAGCACCGAGGACCTGCTGGTGGCCGTGGGCTCCGGCCAGGTCGGCCCGCGGGAGGTGCTGTTCGCGGCCGTTCCGGAACTGCGTGGCCCTTCCCGCCCGCTCGAGCGGATGGCGATGGCCCGCCCGCGCGGTGGTTTCGGCGCCGGCCCCGCGCTCTACACCCGCGAGCGCGAGGGCCAGCCGGCCGGCGACAGCATGGGCATCCTGGGCCTGCCGCCCGGCACGCCGGTGAACTTCCCCAATTGCTGCAACGCCATTCGCGGCGAACGGATCGTGGGCATCGTCAGCACCGGCCGTGCCATCGCGATCCACAGGCGGGAATGCCACACGCTCGAAGCCTTCGCCGCGACGCCCGAGCGCTTTTTCGATGTCGACTGGGACCCGGCGCATCCCGAACCGCGCGTCGCCCGCCTCGTGGTCAACACCGTTCGTGACGAGGGGGTGCTGGCCGGCATCGCCAATGCCATCGCCAAGCAGGATGGCGCGATCACCCAGCTGCGCGTGGCCAAGCGGGCCGATGAATGCGATGTGCATCTGGAAGCCGAGGTGAAAGATATCCGCCACCTTTCGGCGCTGATGGCCAGCCTGCGGGCCTGCCAGGGCGTGATCCGGGTGGATCGGGCGCGGGGCTGAGCTGGCGCGGTTGGCGCAGGCGCGCCCAAACCTTCACGAGGGCGCAGCGACGGGTGAGGGGGCTGCACGGGCGGCATCCGCCAGGGCGGGCTCGGGCTCCGATGTCGGCGTGACTGCGAGGCCCGGCTTGCTGTCGATCAGCTCGGCGAATGCTGCGGCGGACATCGGGCGACCGAACAGATAGCCCTGCACCTGCGTGCAGCCAAGTTCGCGGCACAGTTCGAAGGCGGCGCGGGTTTCCGTGCCTTCCGCCGTTGTCTTCATGTCGAGACTGGCGGCCATGCGGACGATGGCCTGAATGATGGCGCTGGCTTCATCACCCATCGCCGAAGCCCGCGCCACAAAGCTGCGATCGATCTTGATGCGGCTGAAACTGGCCTTCTGCAGCGTGCCCAGCGCCGAATAGCCGGTGCCGAAATCATCAAGCGCAAAGCTGACACCCATCGCTGTCAGCCGCGCCAGCACATCGATCACCGCCGGCTTGTCGGCCAGGAACAGGCTTTCGGTGATTTCCAGTTCCAGCCGGCCGGGATCGACCCCGTGACGGGCGAGCGTGTCGGCAATCAGATCAGGCAGGCCGGGAACCTCCACCTGCACGGCCGACAGGTTGATCGCCACCCGCACATGATCCGGCCAGCGCGCCGCCCACGCCACGGCTTGATCGATCACCCAGGCGCCGATCGG
>JAIXVH010000451.1 GCA_027483125.1 Acetobacteraceae bacterium
CGTTTCCCTGACGACTTCGCGCAGATCCAGGTTGTGCAAAAACATCAGGAACATAATAGCCCTTGCTCAACAGGTTTAGCAAATTATTGCTTTGGCGTGCTGGGCGCGTGATGCGGATCGCCAGGTCATGCCGCGATGTTCGGCGGCGAGCGTCATGGCGCCGCCGATGTCGGTGGCGCATCCTTCACGAGGCCGGGTGACCGCCACCAGCCCAGCAGCCGCCGCCTGTCACGCCGCAGGCACCGCCGCCCCCACGATCCGCCCATCCTCCATGTTCACGATGCGGTCCGCGATATCGAGAATGCGCGGATCATGCGTCACCAGCAGGATCGGCGTGCCGCGCCGCTTGGCGAGGTCGCGCAGCAGCCGCACCACCTCCTGCCCCGAGACACGGTCGAGTGCGGCGGTCGGCTCATCGGCCAGCACCAGGCCAGGCTCGGCGACCAGCGCGCGCGCCACCGCGACACGTTGTCTCTGCCCGCCCGAAAGCTGCGCCGGCTTCTTGTCCAGATGGTCCTCAAGGCCGACCGAGATCAGCATCTCGCCGGCGCGCCGCATGCGCTCGGCCTCGCTGGTCGCGCCATCCATCTCGAGTGCCATCGCGACATTCTGCCGCGCGGTCAGGAAGCCCAGCAGATTGTGGTTCTGGAAGATGAAGCCGATGCGCTTGCGCAGGCCCACCCGCACGCTTTCGCGCGCCGCCATCAGCTCCTGTCCGAGAACGCGCGCCGAGCCCAGCTGCATCCCGCGCAAGGCGCCGATCAGCGTCAGCAGCGTGGTCTTTCCCGAGCCCGACGGCCCGGTCAGGATCACGATTTCCCCCGCATCGATGCGCAACTCCACCTCGCGCAGCACCAGGCGGCGCAGCTCGCCCTCGCCATAGGCGAAGCTGACATCGTGCAGTTCCACCGGCGGCTGCATCAGAACATGTCCGCCGGGTTCGCATCGCGCAGTTTGCGCATGGCCAGCAGCCCCGCCAGGAAGCACATGCCGAACACCAGCCCGAAGACCGAGATCGCACGATCCACCGGCATGTAGAGCGGCAGATAGGTGCCCTTGGCCACGAAATCATAGAGGAAGATCGACAGCCCCAGGCAGGGGATGAACCCCAGCACCGCCAGGATCGCGGCCGCCCCCAGCACCACCTGCGCCAGGTAGAAGTTGGAATAGCCCATGGCCTTCAACGTCGCGTATTCGGACAGATGCCCCGCGATGTCGGAAAACAGGATCTGGTATACGATCACCATCCCCACCACGAGGCCCATCACCGTGCCGAAGCCGAAGATGAAGCCGATCGAGGTGCCGTTCTCCCAATAGGCGCGCTCGGTCGCGACCAGTTGGCGATGGTTCAGCACGCGCACATCGGCCGGCAGCAGCGCGCGCAGCCGTGCGGTCACGGCGTCGACATCCGCGCCGGGCCGCAGGCTGAGCGCGATCAGGTCGGTATTGCTGGCCTGGCGGGGGAAGATGCGGCGGAAATTCGTCTCGCTCATGATGATGTTGCCATCGGCGCCGAAGCTGGGGCCGATTTCCACCAGGCCCACCATCTCCATGCTGCGGTTGCCGATCTGCACCTCATAGCGGCCGCGTTCCTGGAAATACCGCGCGATGGGGCCGAATTCGGGGCGCGAGCGCAGGTCGAAGGCGAAAGTGTCCGGCCGCGTCAATTCATGGCGCAGCGGTGCCAGGCCGGTGAACTGCACAGCGTCCGAGGTCATGTCCAGGCCCACGATCTGCGCCGCGCGCCGCCCGCCCGTCTCGGGGTTCCGCACCACCGCCTGCGACATGTAGAGCGGCACCGAGCGCTCCACATCCGGGTCCGCCAGCGCCTGGTAGGCGCGCACGCGGGGGATCTGTTCCGGGCGGAAGGACACCTGCGTCAGCGGCGATTGCAGGAAGAGATCCGCGCGCATGGACGACAGCATGTTGGTCGCACTGTCGAACAGCGCGCCGCGGAAGCCGAGCTGCATGAACACCAGCAGGCCCGCGAACATCACGCCCGCGATGGCGGCCGCGAGCCGCGCGCGGTCGGCGCGCAATTGCCGCCACGCCAGGCGCACGGCCAGCAACAGCCCCGGCGCCAGGCCGGGCTTGCGCGGCGGCGGGCGCGGCGTGCCATCGGCCGGCGTCCATCCGGCCGGCGCGGGCTTGCGGGAAATCTCGTTCATCGCGCCGCCGCCACCTGCGGGCGGATCGCCACCTGCACCTGCATGTTGGAGCGCCGCATCAGCGCCTGCCGTCCTTCCTCCGACAGTGTCAGCCGCACCTCGACGGTGCGTGCATCCACCGCGGCGACGGGGTCGGTGCCGGCCTGGGTGTTGCGGCGGACCAGCCAGCCGATTTCGCGCAAGGTCGCGCTGAACCGCCGCGCCTCGCCGGGCACGGTGATCTCGGCGGTCTGGCCGATGGCCAGGCGCGGGATGTCAGTCTCATAGACATCGGCCACCACATCCAGCTGCGACAGATCACCCAGTTCCAGCAGCCCGTCGGTGCCGCCCACCTGGTCGCCGGGGCGGGCGGAGATGCGCAGCACGGTGCCCGCGATCGGCGCGCGCACGCGTGACAGCGCGGCATCCGCGATGGCCTTGGCCAGCGTCGCCTCGGCACTGGCGACACGCGCTTCGGCCAGCGTCACATCCTCGGGGCGCGGGGAGGACAGCGTCTGCAGCGCGGCCTCGGCCTCGGCGCGTTCGGCCGCGGTGCGCAGGGCGATGAAGCGGTTGCGCTCGGCCTGGGCTGCGGCGCCGGCGCCGGTGGGCACCAGCGTCTCGGAGCGCGCGGCCTCGCGGCGGGCATTTTCCTCGGAGGCGGAGAGTGCCGCGATGCGCGCGCGCTGGGCGGCGATCTCGCTGGGGCGGCCGGCGGCACGGGTGCGTTCCAGGCTGGCGCGGGCTTCCAGAAGTGCGGCCTCCGCGCGCAGCACATCGGCATCCTTCGATGCGGTATCGGCGAATTCGGCCAGCAGCTGGCCCTCGCGCACCTCATCGCCCTCGCGCACATGCAACCGCGCGAGGCGCGTGACATTCATGCCCCCCGGCGTCTGCAATTTGCGGATGCGCCCGGCAGGTTCGATGCGGCCGAGCGCGCCCACGCCCATGGCCACCGGTGCCGCGGGTTGGGCCGCGGCGGGCGGCGGCGGCTGGCGCTGGCCCAGCGCATACCAGGCGCCACCACCGGCGCCGGCGGCCACCAGCAGCAGGATCAACGCGCGCTTCATGCCGCGCCCTCCAGCAAGGCGGCCAGCACGGCGCGCAGCTGCGCGGCCTGGGCTGCGTCGGGCTGCCACATGCGGAACATATGCGCCATGAACAGCCCGTCGCAGGCGGCCATCACCGCGAGGCCGCGGCCGGGTGGCAGGTCTTCGGATTCGGCGGCCAGGCGAATGCGCGCGAAAACCTCGCGCACCGGGGCCAGCAGCGCGGTGTCATGGTGGTGGGCGGCGAGGAAGATGGCACTCGCGCGGTCGGTGTGTTCGTCATGCGGGACGGGGCTGTCGAATTGCCAGGCGAGGCAGGCGCGGGCGGTGCGGCCGGGGCCGGGGGGCACGGCGTTGCGCGTGGCGTCGAAGCTGAACTGGATGAATTCGGCCAGGCGCTGCATCAGCGCGGCCAGCAGCGCCTCCTTCGACGCGAAATGGTAGAGCAGCCCGCCCTTGGAGACGCCGGCCTCACGCGCCGCTGCCTCCAGCGTCAGGGCAGGCACGCCGCGGGCCTGGACGATACGTTCGGCGGCGTCGAGCACGCGTGAGCGGGTGTCGAGCGCGATGGGTTGGTCGAGCATGCGACGGATGTAGACCGTCCGGCCGGTACAGCAACCTTCCGGGACGTGAAAATTTGTTGCGACTGGCGCGACGTCGAAAGACGTTGCATATCCGGGGCATGAGCAAGCCACCCATCCCCCCCGGCATCATCGGCCATAACCGCGCCAACCTGACGCCGCATTACGCGATCTTCCCGCCCGCCGGCATCATGGACAGCCTGCTGCCCGGCCTGAAGGACTGCATCCTGCGCTTCATGACCAGCCCGCGCATGGGCGCGCAGTTTGCCGAAGCCATGCTGCTGGTGGCACCCGGCGGTGGCTGCGATGCGGCGCGCGATGATGGCTTGCAGCACTTCTTCTATGTGCTCTCGGGCGAGCTGGAAGTGACCATCGGCCGCAAGAAGGAAGTGCTGGAAGTGGGCATGTTCGCCTATGCGCCGGCCGGGGCGAAATACAGCTTCACCAATCGTGGCACCGCGCCGGTGCGCGCGCTCTGGGTCAAGCGGCCCTACACTTCGGTCAAGGGCATCGATGCGCCCAAGCCCAAGTTCGGCCATCGCGACGCCGCCCGGCGCGAGGATGTGGATGGCCGTTGGCGCTATTGGCTGCTCGGCACCGCCGACATGTCCATGGATTTCGAGATGAACATCATGGGCTTCGGCCCGGGCACGCATTTCCACTGCGTCGAGACCCACATCATGGAGCACGGGCTCTACATGCTGCAGGGCCAGGGGCTGCAATTGCTCGGGACCGACTGGCACGAGATCTGGGAAGGCGACTTCATCTGGATGGGCCCCTATGTGCCGCAGCAATTCTACGCCACCGGCTGGGGCGGCGCGGAATACCTGCTGTACAAGGATGTGAACCGGGACGTGGCGTTCAGCGCCCCCTGAAGACGGGCGCGCGCTTTTCGCGATAGGCGGCCAGGCCCTCCTTCACATCCTCGCTGGCCTGGCTGGCCTTGGCGCGGGCGGCGCAGCCGGCCGCGTCGAATTCGCCACGGGCGATTTCGTTCAGCGCGCGCTTCATCCCCTGCACCGCAAGCGGCGCCATGGCGGCCAGCCGTTCGGCCAGCGCGGCGACCGCCGCATCCAGCGTCTCGGCGGTTTGCATCTGCGTCAGGTAGCCGATGGCCAGAAGTTCCGGCGCGGTGAGCTTGTCGGCGGTCAGGAACAGGCGCTTGGCGGCGTTCAGCCCCAGTCGCGAGGCGTAGCGCACCATGCCCGAGGGGTAGTAGTGGATCCCTAAGCGCGCCGCGGGCATGAACATCTCCATGCTGTCGATGCCGATGCGGAAATCGCAGCACAGGGCGAGATCGGTGGAACCGCCATAGACCCCGCCATTGAGCCGGCAGATGGTCGGCACGCGGCAGTTTTCCAGCAGCAGCCCGACATCCTCGAAGCTGAGCTCCGGCCCGCCGGTGGTCACGGCGGCATCACTCCGCTCGGCGAGATCGCCCAGGTGGTAGCCGGCCGAGAAGGCGCGGCCAGTGCCGGTGAAGACCATGACGCGGATCGCGGGGTCGGCATCGACCTCCCGCAGGGCCACCGCGATGGCGGCGAGGTCGGGCGGTTCGATGCGGTTGAGATGCCGCGGCCGGTTCAGCCGCAAGGTGGCGACGGCGCCATCACGGGTGAGGATGGGTGTGCTGGCGTCGTCGGTCATGGGGCCTCATGCATGGATGGCGCCGGGGGAAGCCCCTGCGCATTCACGCATCAGGGTAGTGCAGGCGGGGCGCGATGGCACCCCGCCCGCGATCAGAAGGGGCCGAAGATGCCCACGCCATCGCGATAATCGGTGAACTGGCCCTGCTGCTCGGGGCTTTCCGAGATCGCGATCAGGATATCCGACCAGTCTGCGGCGCCGCTGGTGATCAGCCCGCTCCAGAAGGCCAGGCCTTCGGCTTCGGGCGCGCGCTCCAGGCCCTGCACGTAGAACTGCGTCACCATCTCGGTGACGGACATCGTGGCCAGCATGGTCTGGAATTCGGCCGAGCCGACGATCATGTCGGCCAGCGCGTCCAGGCCCATGCCGTTCTCCAGCGCATGGCTCCAGAAGGCGAGGCCGCCTGCATCCGGCTCGCGGCCCAGGGCGATGTCGTAGAGGCTGCGCACCATCAGCGCCTCCTGGTCGACGATCCAGAGCTGCTGCGTCTCATCGGCGAAGCGGTCGCGCGCCTCGTCGCTGAGGATGAAGCCCGACAGCATGTCGGCCCGCGAGATGGCGCCGGCATTGAGGTTGCCGACCCAGAAGTTCAGCCCGTCGCCATCCGGGTTGCGACCCAGGATGCGCTGGTAGAGCAGTGTTGCGAATTCCGTGTTCGTCACCGCGGCATAGCTGGGCGCGCCGAGGTAGTTGCTGACGAAGCCGTTGAACTCGGGGCTGTCCAGGAAGAATTGCGCGATCTGGCTGAGGCTCACGCCATCCTGCATCATCTCCAGATAGGTGGTCCGCCCGCCGCCATCGGCGGAGCGGCCCAGCATCGAGAGGTAGAGGCGCTCGATCGCGGCAGCATCCGTGCCATCGCCGAAGGAGAGCGTGCCATCGGCGAGCTGCACCTGGCCGTTGGCCGGCACGATGATCTCCTCATCGCCCACGGTGATGTAGACGCCATCTTCCTCCATCCGGACCTGCAGGCCCGAATAGCCACCGCCGCCACCGAGGGCCGCTTCCGCATCCTGCCCGGCTTCCAGCACATCGATCACATCGACGCTGAACATCTGCGTGGCATGCAGCCCGCCGATATCCGTGGCGCGCACACCGAATGACAGCGCAGCCAGCGTCTCATGGTCGAGGCTCGCGCCACTCGCCAGGCGGATCTGGGTACCATCCAGCGTGAAGTAGCCGGCATGTTGGCCGACCAGGGACAAGCTCGGCGCCGGGCCGCCATCCGGATCGGACACGGTGACCGCGCCGAGCTGGCGGCCGGCGGCCGCATTCTCGGCGATCCGCAGCTGCGTCACGCCGAAGCTCGCGGCGATGACGGGTGCTTCATTCGCGTCGGCGACATCGACGGTGACGAGTTGTTCCGTCGTCAGCCCGCCGCGATCGGTCGCGCGCAGTCGCAGGCTGTGCGATGCGGCGGTCTCGAAATCGAGCACCGCGCCGCTTTTGACGCGCAGCTCGTTGCCCACGACCTCGAACAGGTTCGAAGGATCGGCCAGCGAGTAGGAGAGGCTGTCGCCAGCATCCAAATCCTCGGCCGAGAGCTGGCCGATGACGGTGCCTGCCGCAGCGTTCTCCACCACATCCAGGGCGGTGATCGACAGGCCCGAAGGGGCTTCGTTCACATCGGCGATGGCGATGGTGAACTGGCGCGACACGGTCAGCCCGCCGGCATCGGTCGCGGTGACGCTGATGTCGTGGCTGGCCGTGGTTTCGGCATCCAGCACCGCATCGCCGCGCAGCCGCAGTTCGTTGCCAACCACCTCGAAGAGATCGGACGGGGCATCGAGCGCATAGGTGAAGCTGTCGCCCATGTCGGGGTCGGCCGCGGTGAACACGGCTGCCACCGCGCCGGCCTGTGCATCCTCGTCGACCGAGCCGCCCTCGATCGACAGATCGAACGGCTCCTCGTTGATGTTGCCGACAGGCAGCATGATCTGGAAGGTGGCCTCATTGCCCTGGGCATCGGTCACCGTGATCGCGATGTCGATCGCGCCGAGCGCCTCGAAATCGAGCGGGATGCTGCCATCGAAGATCAGCTGGTCGCCATCGATAATGAAGCCCGGCCCGTGTTGCAGGGTGTAGATGAGCGGCCCGCCTTCTGGATCGCCCGCTTGCAGCAGCGCGACCACATCGCCCGGCACCGCATTCTCCATGATCGCTGGTGAGAGGCCGGGATCCGAGGGGTGCAGCAGCGTCACGCCGGTCGGCGCTTCTTCGATATTGGTGACGTTGATGTCGAACGTGAACTCGCTCGCATTGCCGGCTTCGTCGGAGGCCATGATGGTGACGGCGCGCAGCGGCTGGCCCTCATGGTCCAGCAGCGTGCCGTCAGCGACGTAGAGCGCATCGCCGTCGATATAGAACGCGTCATCGCCGACGAGCTGGTAGGTGATGGCGCCGCCTTCCGGATCGGATGCGGACAAGGTCGCCACCAGGGTGCCCTGGCCGGCACCTTCGGCGACGTTATCGCCGGTCATGATCATGGAGTGCGGCGCCTCATCGACATTGTCGATCATGATGCTGCGGGTGAAGACCGTGCTCGCCCCGAGAGCGTCGGTCGCGCGGATCTCCACATCCACGGACGACATCGTCTCGAAGTCGAAGCTCGCACCATTGGCGATGACTAGGCGGTCGCCATCAATGGCGAAGCCATCGCCGGAGACGAGCTCGAAGGTGAACTCGCTGCTGTCGGGATCCTGGACCGTCAGCACCGCGACCTCCGCGCCGGGCGCGGCGTTCTCTGGCAGGATGTCGTTGCTGAGCAGCAGCTCCTGCGGGGCGATATTGGGTGCGCCCACCTCCAGCACGGGTTGGAACAGGATGGTGTTGCCGCCGGCGTCGCTGACCTCGATGTCGATGGTCATCTGCGGCGCATTGGCATGGCTGAGCAGGCTGCCATCGACGACGCGCAACTCATTGCCCACGATCTCCAGGCCACTGCCCGAGAGCAGCGTGTAGGTCAGCGCACCGCCTTCGGGATCCGTGGCGCCGAGCGTCGCGATCACCGTGCCGGCGGCCGCGCCTTCGCGCACCTCCAGGGCGGAGATGGTCGGATCGAAGGGCGCTTCGTCCACATCGGTGACGCTGATGCTCAGGACCTGTTCATGCGACAGGCCATTGGCATCGGTGACGCGGACCCGAAGATCATGCGACCCCGCAGTCTCGAAGTCGAAGGCTGCGTTGGCGGCGACCACGAGCTGGTCGCCGATGATCTCGAACAGGCTCGACGGTTCGGCCAGCTCGAAGGTCAAGCTGTCACCCGCATCGGCATCGATGCCGGAGAGGGTGCCGACGAGATTGCCGGCCACAGCGTCCTCGGCCAGGCTCGGTGTATCCAGCGCCAGGCTGGTCGGCGCTTCGTTGGCGTCATTGATGTTCAGCGTGACGAGCTGCACCAGGCTCAGACCGCCGGCATCGGTCACGCGGATCGCGACATCCACAACCGGCGCGGTCTCGAAATCGAGCGCGGCGCCGGCCTTGAGGCGCAGCTCATCGCCCAGGATTTCGAACAGGCTGGAGGGTGTGTCGAGCGAGAAGCTCAGGCTGTCACCAGCATCCGGATCGGTGCCCGACAGGATGGCCACAACCGTCCCGGCGGTGGCGTCCTCGGCGAGCGGGGCCGGGTCGGCGACCAGCGTGGACGGCGCCTCATTGACGTCGTTCAGCATGACGTTCAGCGCGAAGTCGGCGCTGTGACCCTGGGCATCCGTCACGCGGATCTGCAAGGCGATGGTGGGATTCGCCTCGAAGTCGAAACTGCCGAGGAAGCCAGGGTCGACGCGCAGTTCATCGCCCAGGATCTCGAACCCGTCACCGGAGACAATGGCATAGGTCAGTGCGCCGCCCTGCGGGTCGGTCGCGCTGAGCACGCCGACGAGTTGGCCGCCGGCAGCATTCTCGTCCATCGTGAAATCCGCCGGCGACAAGGCATCGGGCGCCTCCGCCACATCGCCGATATTGATCGTGCGGGTGAAGTCGCGGCTGTTGTTCTGGGCATCCGTGGCGCGGATGACGATGTCGATGCTGGCCTGCGTCTCATGGTCGAGGCCAGCGCCATCGGCCAGGCGCAGTTCACCATTGGACAGGGTGAATTGCGCATTGCCGGAGATCAGTTGCAGGGTGATCGGCCCGCCATCGTCATCCTGGGCGGATACCTGGCCGACCAGGGTACCGACCGCGGCATCCTCGGCCACCACGGCGCCAGCGACCGACAATGTGGAAGGCGCCTCGGCCACGTCGTTGACGGCGATGCTGTGCAGGAAGCCGGTGCTCATGCCGCCGGCATCGGTCACGCGGATCAAGGCATCGATCGTGGGCGTGGCTTCATGGTTCAGCGTGGCGCCGGCCGCGACGCGCAGCTCATTGCCGACGATGCTCAGGCCGGTGCCGGAGATCAGCGAATAGGTCAGCACGCCGCCATCGGGGTCGGTGCCGTCGAGCGTGGCGATGACCGTGCCCGCGGCGCTGTTCTCGCTGACCGCGTAGCTCGACAGGCTGAGACCGGTCGGCGCCTCGTTCACATTGGTGATCGTGATGCTGCGGACGAAATCGGCGTGGTTGCCCTGGGCGTCGGTGACGCGGATGGTCACGTTGCGTGACGCCGCCGCCTCATGATCCAGGCTCGCGGCCGAGGCCACGCGCAGCTGGTTGCCCAGGATCTGAAAGCCCGCGCCGGATTGCAGGCTGTAGCTCAGCGCACCGCCTTCGGGGTCCTGGCCGGTGAGGGTTGCGACGACGGTACCGGCCGGGCTGTTCTCCGCCACGCTGCTGGCGCTGAGCGACAGGCCGGAGGGCACTTCCTGCACATTGCCCACCGTGACGTGGCGCACCGTGTCGCTGTGCAACAGCCCGTCGCTGGCGCGCAGCGTGAGCGCGATGCTGCTCTCGGTCTCGAAGTCGAAGCTCGCGCCGCTGGCGACGCGCAGTTCATGGCCCACCACCTCGAAGCGCGCATCGCCGGTGACGCTGTAGGTCAGCGGATCATTCTCGGGATCCTGCGCGCTGATCGTGCCGACCACCGTGCCGGCGGCGGCGTTTTCAGGCAGGGGGCCGCTGGTGGCCAGGCTCGCCTGGCCCGGTGCCTCGTTGGCGCCGGTCACGGTGATGGTGAAGGTCTCGTCGTGGCTCAGCCCGCCCTGGTCAGTGACGCGCAGGGTCACGTCATGCTGCGCGGCGGTCTCGAAATCGAGGCCGGCGCCGGCCTTCAGGCGCAGCTCATTGCCCACCACCTCGAAGCGCGGATCATTGCCCACGATGCTGAAGCTGGCACTGCCGCCGGCATCGGGGTCCGTGGCGCCGAGGCTGCCGATAACGCTGCCCGCGGAGGCGGTCTCACTGATGGTGGTGGCCGACAGCGTGATATCGCCCGGCGCCTCATTCACATTGGACAGGTTGACCGTCAGTGTTGTCTCGCTGAACAGGCCGCCTTGGCTCGTTGCACGCACTGTCACCGGCACGGTGGCGCCGGCCTCGAAATCGAGGCTGGCCATGGCCAGGACATGCAGTTCATGGCCGTTGCGGACCTCGAAATTCGTGCCGACCACCGACCAGGTGATGGCATGGCCTTCCGGATCGGTCGCCGCCAGCGTGCCGACCAGGCCGGCGGTCGCGTTCTCGGCGACCGTCTGCGCGCCTTGCAGGACCGGCGTCGACGGCGCCTCGTTCACATCATTGATCGCGACCGTCACCGTCACATCGGTGAACAGGGCATTGTTGCTGCCATCGAAGACGCGCACGGTGATGTCGTGGCTGGCCTGCGCCTCGAAGTTGAGGTCGGCGCCGCTGCGCACGCGCAATTCGCTGCCCACCATTTCGAACAAGGTGCTGTTCTGCACCTGGTAGGTGAAGCTCGTGTCGCCGGCATCGGGGTCCACGCCCGCCAGCGTCGCCACCAGCGTCCCCGCGGCGGCGTTCTCGTTCACATCATGCGTCACATCGGCAAGGCCCGTCGGCGCTTCATCGACATTGCGGACAAGCAGGTTCAGCGGGTCGACATTCTGCGCGATGCCATCCAGCTCGATCACGATGGACAGCGGCACGGTCGCGCCGGCTTCGAAGTTGAACGGCGCATTGGCCGTCACCTCATAGGTGTCGAGATCGACCACGAAGGTCACGCCCACCGGGCCGGTGACGGTCACATTGGTGACGGTCTGCGCGCCGATCGCTGCCTCGTCCAGGTTCAGAAACCCGACAGTGTAGGTGCCAGTGCGATTTTCGCGGGGATTGCCGCCCGCCAACCAACCGGTGAGATAGCCGCTCATCAGAGCCTCCTGCTTGTGACGCCGGCAAGATGCGCTGGAATTAATTACCGTTCACTGAACGTTCCGCGAAAATCTGGTACCCGCATGCAAACGCCATCACCGCTTGGCGCGGCGCGCGGTTCGTTATCCAATCGTCACATGCTCCTCCGCCCTGCCCTGACCGCCGATATCCCAGCCATGACAGCCATTTACGGCCATTGGGTCGCCCATGGGCTGGCCAGCTTCGAATACGACCCGCCGGATGTGGCCGAGATGGCCCGCCGCCACGCCGCCATCACCGAAGCCGGCTACCCCTATCTGCTGGCCGAGGCCGATGGCCGTGTGCTGGGCTATGCCTATGCCTCGGCCTATCGCACGCGCCCGGCCTATCGTTTCGCGGTCGAGGACAGCATCTATGTCGCGCCCGATGCGCAGCGCCGCGGCATCGCGCATGCGCTGCTCGGCGCGCTGATCCAGGCCTGCACCGCACAGGGTTTCCGGCTGATGGTCGCGGTCATCGGCGACAGCGCCAATGCGCCCTCCATCGGGTTGCATGCCGCGCTGGGATTCAACAGGGCGGGGCTGCTGCCGGGCATTGGCTGGAAGCACGGGCGCTGGGTGGACAGCGTGCTGATGACGCGCCCGCTGGGCGAGGGCCAGGCCAGCGCGCCCTGAAGGCCAGGCGCGACCATGGCGCGCTTCACCCCAGGCGGGCGGTCAGCGCGTCACGTTCGGCGGCGCTCATGTGCAGGCCGAGCTTGCTGCGGCGCCACAGCACATCCTCGGCCGTCACCGCCCATTCGCGCGCGCGCATCCAGTCGAGTTCGCGCTCCATCAGCCCCGCGCCCAGATCAGCCCCCGCGTCATGGCCCAGCACCTGCGGCAATTCGCCGCCATGGCGGCGCACCAGCCGGCCGATATGCGGCAGGCCCGGAAAACGGCGGGCCATCTCGGCCTCGAAACCCGCCAGCGTCATGCCGCCGAGGTCACCGCCGGGCAGTGTCGCGCGCGCCGTCCAGGGCGTGCCGGCACGGCCCAGCGCGGCGCCGATCATGCCCGTCGCATCCTCTGCCAGACGCCGGAAGGTGGTGATCTTGCCGCCATAGATGTTCAGCAGCGGCGCCGCCTTGTCATCCAGCTTCAGCACATAGTCGCGCGTGACGGCCGAAGGGTCATCCGCGCCATCATCGAAGAGCGGCCGCACGCCGGAATAGCGCCAGACGATATCGGCCACGCTCACCGGCTTGCGGAACTGGCGGGAGACAGCGGCGCAGAGATATTCCGCCTCCTCCTCCGTGCAATGGGCGGAGCCCGCATCGCCCTCATGCGGCACATCGGTGGTGCCGATCAGGCTGAATGTTCCTTCGTAGGGAATGACGAAGACCACGCGGCGATCATCATTCTGCAGGATATAGGCCTGCTCCCCGTCATACAGCTTGGGCACCACGATATGGCTGCCGCGGATCAGCCGCACGCGGCCCTCGGCGCGCACATGCGTGGCATCCAGCGCCTGCGCCACCCAGGGGCCGGCTGCGTTGACGATGCCGCGCGTGGTGATGCGCGCGCCATCGGACAGCGTCACATCCCAATGCGTCGCGTGGCGCCTGGCTTCGGTGAAGCCGCAGCGCGTGCGGATCACGGCACCGCGCGCGGCGGCATCGCGCGCATTCAGCAGCACCAGGCGGCTGTCTTCCACCCAGGCATCGGAATAGGCGAAGCCATGCGTGATCGAAGGTGACAGCGGCGCGCCATAGGGGTGGCTTGCGGTGCGGAAGGAAACCGCTGCCGGCAGCGTCACGCGCCGGGCCAGATGGTCGTACAGGAACAGCCCCAGCCTGATCATCCAGCGCGGCCGCATCTCCGGCCGGTGCGGCAGCGCGAAGCGCATGGGCCAGATGATGTGCGGCGCTGCGCGCAGCAGCACCTCGCGTTCGGCCAGCGCCTCGCGCACCAGGCGGAATTCATAATGTTCCAGGTAGCGCAGCCCGCCATGGATCAGCTTGGAGGAGGATGACGACGTGGCCTGCGCCAGATCGCCCTTTTCCACCAGCAGCACGCGATGCCCGCGGCCCGCGGCATCCCGCGCGATGCCCGCGCCATTCACGCCGCCGCCGATCACCAGGATGTCGTATTCGGTGTTCACGGGCTCTCCATGCCGCGTTGCGGCGCCGGCGCCAAGCCGCTTGCACCCGCCCACGCGACGGCCAACTATACCGCTAACCGAACGAGGGAGAGCGTGATGGCCAGGTTGAACGTCAACGGGCGCGTGGTGGATGTGGATGCATCGCCCGATACGCCGCTGCTGTGGGCGCTGCGTGACCATGTGGGGCTGACCGGCACGAAATACGGCTGCGGCATCGCCGCCTGCGGCGCCTGCACCGTGCATGTGGATGGCGCGCCCATGCGCTCCTGCGCGATGCCCATTTCGGCGCTGAGTGCGGATCAGAAGATCGTGACCATCGAGGGCCTCTCGCCGGATTCCAACCACCCGATCCAACGCGCCTGGCGTGCGCTGGACGTGCCGCAATGCGGCTTCTGCCAGTCCGGCATGATCATGGCCGCCGCCGCCCTGCTGGCCGAGAAGCCGCAGCCGACGGATGCCGAGATCGACGAGGCGATGACCAATATCTGTCGCTGCGGAACCTATAACCGCGTGCGCGCGGGCATCCACCAGGCCGTTCGCGGCACCGCCGGTTGAAGGGGAAGAACGCCATGAGCATCACCATCAACCGCCGCGATGCCTTCAAGGCCGCGGGCGCCGTCCTGCTGGGCTTCCACATCCCGACCGGGGAGGCGCAGGCGCAGCCCGCCGCCACACCCGAGATCAATGCCTGGGTGGTGATCCACCCCGATGACCGCGTCGTGCTGCGCATGGCGCGCAGCGAGATGGGCCAGGGCACGCGCACCGGCCTGGCGCAGATGATCGCCGAGGAACTGCATTGCGACTGGGCGCGCATCACCACCGAATATGTCACGCCCGGCCAGTCGCTGGCGCGCAACCGCGCCTGGGGCAATTTCCTGACCGCCGGCAGCCAGGGCATCCGCCAGAGCCAGGATTACGTCCGTCGCGGCGGGGCGGCGGCGCGCATCATGCTGATCCAGGCGGCCGCCAACCAATGGGGCGTCGATGCCGCGCAATGCACCGCGCGCAACAGCATCATCACGCACACGCCCTCCGGCCGCACGCTGCGCTATGGGCTGGTGGCCGAGGCCGCGTCGCGCCTGCCGGCACCGGCCAATGTGCCCCTGAAGGAGCCGCGCGAATGGACGGTGATCGGCCAGTCGGTGCCGCGGCTGGACACGGCGGCCAAGACCAATGGCAGCCTCGTGTTCGGCTCGGATCTGAAGATGCCGGGCATGCTCGTCGCAGTGCCCAAGCGCTGCCCGGTCTTTGGCGGGCGCGTGGCGGGATTCGACGCGGCCGCCGTGCGCAACATGCCCGGCGTGCGGCATGTTCTGCAGGTGGGTGACAGCGCGGTGGCGGTCGTGGCCGACACCTTCTGGCAGGCCAAGACCGCACTCGACGCGCTGCCGGTGCGCTGGGATGGCGGCGAGAATGCTCGCATCCAGCAGGCCGATATCGAGGCCCGGCTGAATGAGGGCCTGACCGCCACCGAAGCCTTCGTGGGCAACAGCAATGGCGACGCACGCGCCGCCATCGCCGGTGCGTCGCGGCGTATCGAGGCGACCTATTCCTACCCCTTCCAGAACCACGCGCCGATGGAGCCGATGAACGCGACCGTGGTCTGGACGCCCACGCGCTGCGATGTCTGGTGCCCGACGCAGAATGGCGAGGCCGCACTCGTCACCACCGCCCAGGCAGCCGGCCTGCCGCAGAACCAGTGCGACATCCATCGCGTCGATCTGGGCGGTGGTTTCGGCCGCCGCACCACGCATGACTGGCTGGCCGATGCCGTGCTGATCGCGCGGCAGATTCCGGGCGTGCCCATCAAGACCATGTGGACCCGCGAGGAAGACATGGTGCAGGGCCGCTACCACCCGATCACCAAGGCGCGCATGACCGCGGGCCTCGACGCGCAAGGCGAGATCACCGGGCTGCATATGCGCATCTCCGGCCAGTCGATCCTGTCCTTCGTCTTCCCCACGGCGTTGCAGAACGGGCGCGACCCGGTGCAGTTCCAGGGGCTGAATGCGGGCGGGGCGGAAGGTGCCATCGGCTACAGCTTCCCGAACCTGCTGATCGACCATGCGATGCGCAACACCCATGTGCCGCCGCATTTCTGGCGCGGGGTGAACCACAACCAGAACGCCATCTATCTGGAATGCTTCCTGGA
>JAIXVH010000399.1 GCA_027483125.1 Acetobacteraceae bacterium
CGCGTAGGCCGTGCGGCCGTGATAGGTCACATGCTGGTTCAACACCTGGATATCGCCCGGCGTGAAGGGCGCTTCGACGCACAACGCATCCGCCACCTCCGCCAGCAGATCCAGCGCCGCGGTCTGTTCCGTGGTCAGCGCGGGAATGCCCTCACTGCCATGCGCCATCTCGACATAGGTGCGCGAATATTGGCTGGTGAAGGCGCCATCCGGGCCGCGCGCGAAGACCGCCATGCGGTAGAGCGCATCCTCCGGGCGGGAGCGCGGGCCTTCCTCATCGGTCGGGCGGCGGCGCCAGAAATCGCGGTACAGCACCTCCAGCAGATCGGGGCGCAGGCGCGCGATCTCGTCATGGATGGCGATGGTGGAGACCACGCGCGACACACCGCCGGCAATCCCGTTGGACGCACACATCAGCGCCAGCAGGTCGCATTTATCGGTGTGGAAACGCAGCGGGCCGGTGGAACGGCTGCGCGCGCGCGCGGTCAGCACACCGCCCTCGGCGGCCATGGCGGCACCTTGTTCGTCCTTCACCTCGGCCAGGATTTCGCCGGTGGTGTTCTGCGGCAAGGGCGTGCCCAGGTTCACGCAGATGCCCCAGAACAGGCGCTTCAGCTGCGCGGGTGAATACTGCTCCACCGGAATGCCCGAGAGCCGCACCACCCCCGCGCCATTTTCCAATTCGCGGCCCAGCGTGGTCCAGAGAGGTTCCAGCATCGGGATATGGAAATGCTGGCGGCGCAGCGCGGGCGGATCGCGCTCGCAATTGGTCAGCGCCTGGTCCAGCAGTTCCAGCTCGTAGCCGGTGAAGCGGCGCGGCCAGAAGCCGCGCGTGGCCAGCTCCGCGCCGCGCCAGGCGGGTGGGCCACCGATCGGGGTCAGCATGCCGTCCATCGCGGCAGCGTCCACCCGGCCAGGGGCCGCGTCAACTACATCCCCAGCGCGCGCTTGTAGAGGTCGAGCAGCGTCTCCTGCTCCTCCACTTCCGCGGGTTCCTTCTTGCGGATGGAGATGATCTGCCGCACCACCTTGGTGTCGAAACCGGCGGATTTGGCTTCGGCGTAGATGTCCTTGATGTCGGAGGCGAGCGCCTTGCGCTCCTCCTCCAGGCGTTCGATGCGCTCGATGATGCTGCGCAGGCGGTCAGCGGCGATGCCGCCCACCTCGGTTGCCGGCTTGGCCATGGTGGTTCCTTTCAGGGTGGGGCGGTTTAGCCGATGCGGATCACTGCGCCCAGGGGCGGGGGTGGTTCCAGGATGTCGGGCGCGCGGCCCTCGGCCAGGGCGCGTAGCAGGCGCAGCGGCCCGCCATGGGAGATGATGACGACAGGGCGCGGCGCGCCATCCCAGAACGCCTGCACGCGCGCCAGCAATGCATGGCCGTTCTCCCCGCCCGGTGGCGCGAAGCCCCAAGGGTCGGCGGCCCATGCATCCAGCGCGGCGCGCGGGACGGCGTCCCAGGCCTGGCCTTCCCAATCGCCGAAATCCAGCTCCAGCAGGCGTGCATCGGTGGTGAAGGCGGGGGCGCTGGTGGCGGCCAGTTCCACGCAGCGCCGTGCGGGCGAGGAGAACACGGGCACGCCTTCGGGCAACGCCACCGCGCGCGCCGGCTCGGCCAGCGGCACATCCAGCCGGCCATAGCAGGTGCCAGCGGCCACCTGCACCGCATGGTGCCGCAACAGCCAGATCACAGCGCGGCGACCACGCCCAGCAGCCCCGCGGTGAAGCTGATCTGCTGCGCGGCGCCCAGCATGTCGCCGGTGTAGCCGCCCAGACGCCGGCGGCAGACCCAGCCCCAATACATGCGTGCGGCCAGCATCGCGCCCGCCCCCGCGAAGGCCGCCTGCCAGGGCAGGAACAGCGCCGGCAGCAAGGTCGTGACGGCGGCGAAAGCCAGGCCGCCCGCGCCGATGCGCGTGGCCAGCGGCTTGGCGCGCGCGCTGTCATCGTCGCGCACATAATCCTGCGTCGCCATGATGGTCAGCGCCACGAAACGGCTGGCCGCATGCGCCGCGATGATGGCGGCCGGCACCGCCACCAGCTCGGCCAGCGCCACCGCCTGCAAGCCCAGCGCGATGACCAGCGCGGCGGCGCCGAAACTGCCGATGCGGCTGTCCTTCATGATGGTCAGCACGCGCTCGCGCGTGTAGCCGCCGCCCAGGCCGTCCACCGCATCGGCCAGGCCGTCCTCGTGGAAGGCGCCGGTGATCATCAGCGCGGCCGCGAGCGCGAGCAGCGCGGCGGCCATCGGTGGCAGCACCAGCGCGGCCAGCAGCAGCACGCCGGCCTGTGCCGCGCCGATCAGCGCGCCCACGGCGGGGAACCAGCGCGCGGCGGCCTGCAGATCCTCGTCGCGGAAATCGGGCAGTGATGGCACCGGGATGCGGGTGAGGAACATCACCGCCATCAGCGCCGCGCGGGCTTCACGCATCGGGGATGCCGGCGCTGTCGAAGGTCGCCATCTCACGCAGCAGCGCGGCCGCCGAGAGCACCAGCGGCATCGCCAGCGCGGCGCCGGAGCCTTCGCCCAGCCGCATCTCCAGATCCAGCAGCGGCCGCACGCCGAGCGCGCGCAGCACCGCGCGATGCGCGCGTTCCGCCGAGACATGCGCGAAGACGGAATGCGCCAGCAGCCGCGCGCGCGGCCGGGCCGCCAGCCAGGCGGCGGTGGCGACGAAGCCATCGACCACGATGATGCGCCCTTCGCGCGCGGCCTGTTGCATCGCGCCTGTCATCATCGCGATCTCGAAGCCGCCCATCGCGGCCAGCGGCTCGGCGCCGGCATGGCGGGCCAATGCGTCGCGCACCAGGCGCCGCTTGCGCGCCAGCGCCGCGCCGGCCACGCCCGTGCCGCGCCCCACCGCATCGATGCCGGTGATGGCCTGAATGATGCACGCCGCGGCCGTGGTGTTGCCGATGCCCATTTCGCCGAAACCCACCACGCGATCAGTGGCGGGCAAGGCGGCCACCAGCGCAGCACCGGCCTGCTTCGCGGCCCGGCACTGGGCGGCGGTCATGGCAGGGCCTGCCAGCATGTCGCGCGTGCC
>JAIXVH010000160.1 GCA_027483125.1 Acetobacteraceae bacterium
ATCGCGGCGCCGGCGCCTATATCTGCGGCGAGGAAACCGCGCTGATCGAAAGCCTGGAAGGCAAGAAGGGCATGCCGCGGCTGAAGCCGCCATTCCCCGCCGCGGTCGGGCTGTATGGCTGCCCCTCCACGGTCAACAATGTCGAGACCATCGCGGTGGTGCCGACCATCCTGCGCCGCGGTGCCGCCTGGTTCGCAAGCTTCGGGCGCCCGAAGAATTCGGGGACGAAAATCTTCTGCATCCAGGGCCATGTGAACAAGCCCTGCAACGTGGAAGCGGAGATGAGCATCCCGCTGCGCGAATTGATCGAGCGCTATGCCGGCGGCGTGCGCGGCGGCTGGGACAATCTGATGTGCGTGATCCCCGGCGGATCCTCCACGCCGTTGCTGCCCAAGCACATCTGCGACGATGTGCTGATGGATTTCGACGCGCTGCGCGAACACAAATCGGGCCTGGGCACGGCGGGCGTGATCGTGATGGACAAGTCCACCGACATCATCAAGGCGATCCAGCGCCTCTCGGCCTTCTACAAGCATGAGAGCTGCGGCCAGTGCACGCCCTGCCGCGAGGGCATGGGCTGGGTGAACCGCATGATGCTGCGCATGGTCGAAGGCCGCGCCGAAGTGGATGAGATCGACCTGCTGGAACAGGTCACGCGACAGATCGAAGGTCACACCATCTGCGCGCTGGCCGATGGTGGTGTGTGGCCGGTGCAGGGGCTGATCCGCCACTACCGGCCGCTGATGGAAGAGCGCATCGCGCAATACAAGGCGCGGACGCAACCGCGCATGGCGGCGGAGTAACCGGGATGGCCAAGGTCACCGTCGATGGCGTGGAAGTGGAGGTGCCGAATGGCGCCTCCGTCCTGCAAGCCTGCGAAGCCGCGGGCAAGGAAATCCCGCGCTTCTGCTACCATGAGCGCCTCTCGGTCGCCGGCAATTGCCGCATGTGCCTGGTCGAGGTGGAGAAGGCGCCCAAGCCCGTCGCCTCCTGCGCCTATCCGGTCATGGACGGCATGAAGGTCTTCACCGACACGCCGGTGGTGCGCAACGCACGCCGCGGCGTGATGGAATTTCTGCTGATCAACCACCCGCTGGACTGCCCGATCTGCGACCAGGGCGGTGAATGCGATTTGCAGGATCAAGCCATGGGTTATGGCCGCGATGTCTCGCGCTTCAGCGAGACCAAGCGCGCCGTGAAGGACAAGAATATCGGCCCGCTGGTGAAGACGGTGATGACGCGCTGCATCCAGTGCACGCGCTGCATCCGCTTCGCCACCGAAGTGGCTGGCGTGCCCGATCTCGGCGCCACCGGCCGTGGCGAGACGATGGAAGTGGGCACCTATGTCGAGAAGGCGCTGGGTTCCGAACTCTCGGGCAACCTGATCGATATCTGCCCGGTCGGCGCGCTGACCAGCCGCCCCTATGCCTTCACCGCGCGCCCCTGGGAATTGACCAAGACCGACAGCATCGACGTGCTGGACGCGACCGGCGTGCCCATCCGCATCGACACGCGCGGCGCCGAAGTGCTGCGCATCGTCCCGCGCCAGGACGATGACGTGAACGAGGAATGGATGGGCGATCGCGGCCGGTTCAGCTTCGATGGGCTGAAGCGTCGGCGCCTGGACCGGCCTTGGATCCGCCGCGACGGCAAGCTGGTGCCGGCGACATGGCCGGAGGCGATGGCCGAAATCGCCAAGCGCTTCACCGGCCGCGTCGGCGCCGTGGTGGGTGATACGACGGATGCCGAAGCGATCTTCGCGCTGCGCGAGATGCTGGCGCGCATCCCCGGCGCGCAAATGGATTGCCGGCAGGATGGGGCTGCGATCGATACCACCCATCGCGCCTACTACAGCTTCAACAGCGGCATCGCCGGCATCGAGGAAGCGGATCGCCTGCTGATCATCGGCAGCAATCCGCGCCTGGAAGCGCCGGTGATCAATGCGCGCGTCCGCAAGGCGGTGCTGGCGGGGCTGCGCGTGGCCTATGTCGGGCCGCAGATGGACCTGACCTATGGCGCGCAGCGCGTGGAACTCGACACCGACTTCCTGGTCGGTGCCGTCAAGCCCATGGTCATCCTGGGCCGTGGCGCGCTGGCCCGGCCCGATGGTGCTGCGGTGCTGGCCCGCGCCTGGGAACTGGCGGCCCCCACCGCCGAATGGAACGGCTTCAACCTGCTGCACAGCTTCGGCGGCCAGGTCGCGGCGCTGGATCTTGGCTTCACCGGCGGCGATGCGCGCGCCATGGCGACCGGCGCCGTGGATGCGCTGTGGCTGCTGGGCGCGGATGCGCTCGATGTGAAGCCCGGCATCTTCGTCGTGTACCAGGGCCATCATGGTGATGCGGGTGCCGCGCGCGCCGATGTGGTGCTGCCGGGTGCGGCCTATACCGAAAAGGACGGCACCTGGGTCAACACCGAAGGCCGCGTGCAGCGCGCCTTCGCCGCCGTCGCGCCGCCCGGCGAGGCGCGCGAGGATTGGAAGATCATCCGCGCCGCCAGCGCGGCCCTGAACGTCACGCTGCCCTTCGACACGATCCAGGCGCTGCGCGCGGCGCACCCGCTGTTCAACACGCTGGGCCTGATCCGCACGCCGCTGCCGCCGGCACCGCCCGCGGCCGGCGCCATCAGCGCGGAGCCGTTCCGCCTGCCCATCACCAATTACTGGCAGGCCGAGCCCATCGGCCGCGCCAGCCCCACCATGGCCGAATGCGCCCGCGCGCTGACGCCGGCCCTGGCCGCGGAGTAGGCCGATGGAATTCTTCCAGACCCCCATCGGGCATGCGGCGCTGACAGTCGCCCAGGCGTTGGCCTTGCTGGTGCCCGTGCTGTTGGCCGTGGCCTATCTGACGCTGGCCGAGCGCAAGGTCCTGGCCGCGATGCAGATGCGCAAAGGCCCCAATGTGGTTGGCCCCATGGGCCTGCTGCAGCCCTTCGCCGATGCGCTGAAGATGCTGACCAAGGAGACCATCGTGCCGGCCGGCGCCAGCCGCGGCCTGTTCCTGGCAGCGCCGATGCTGACCTTCCTGCTGGCGATGATCGCCTGGGCGGTGATCCCGGTGAATGATGGCTGGGCGATCGCCGACATCAATGTCGGCATCCTCTACCTCTTCGCGGTGTCCTCGCTGGGTGTGTACGGGATCATCATCGCGGGCTGGGCGAGCAATTCGAAATACGCCTTCCTGGGCGCGCTGCGCAGTGCGGCGCAGATGGTCAGCTACGAAGTTTCCATGGGCTTCGTGATCGTGACCGTGCTGCTCTGCGTCGGCTCGCTGAACCTGACGGAGATCGTGCGCGCGCAGCAGAACCTCTGGTTCGCGATCCCGCTCTTCCC
>JAIXVH010000465.1 GCA_027483125.1 Acetobacteraceae bacterium
ACCGTCACGCCGCGCCGCATCGCCGGCAAGTGGGTTGCGCGCGAATCCCCGCCATGGTTTAGGGTGCTCCCCCAATGCGAACGCAGCGTGAACATCCATGAACGACCTGTTCGGCGGCCGCGGGCCGCAGAAAGCCGCACCCGGCTATTCGGCGGCCGATATCGAGGTGCTGGAAGGGCTGGAACCCGTCCGCCGCCGCCCCGGCATGTATATCGGCGGCACCGATGAAAACGCGCTGCACCACCTGGCCGCCGAGATCATCGACAATGCGATGGACGAGGCCGTGGCCGGCCATGCCGACACCATCTGGGTGACGCTGGAAGCCGGCAATTGGCTCTGCGTGCGCGACAATGGCCGCGGCATTCCGGTGGACCCGCACCCGAAATTCCCCAAGCAATCGGCGCTGGAAGTGATCCTGACGACGCTGCATTCAGGCGGCAAATTCGGCGGCAAGGCCTATGCCACTTCCGGCGGCTTGCATGGCGTGGGGTCCTCGGTGGTCAACGCCCTGGCTGAGCGCATGGAGGTGGAGGTCGCGCGCGACCGCACGCTGTTCACCCAGGCCTATGAACGCGGCAAGCCGGTCACCAAGCTGAAGAATGCGGGCGCGGTGCAGAACCGCCGCGGCACGCAGATCCGCTTCAAGCCGGACCCCGAGATTTTCGGCGCGCTGCCCTTCCGGCCGGAGCGGCTGTTCCGCTTCTGCCGTTCCAAGGCCTATCTGTTCAAGGGCGTGGAAATCCGCTGGGCCTGTGATGCATCCCTGGCTTCGGACACAGTGCCGGCCGACACCACGCTGCATTTCCCAGGTGGCCTGAACGACTTCCTCGGTGCTGCGATCGAGGGCAAGGCCACCGTCGTCCCCGCGCCCTGGACCGGCGACATGCCCTTCCCCGAGGATCAGGGCCGCGTCGAATGGGCGATGACCTGGCTCGACCAGGGCGAGGGTTTCCAGAACACCTATGCCAACACCATCCCCACGCCGCAGGGCGGCACGCATGAGGCGGGGATGCGCGCGGCCGTGGTCAAGGGCCTGCGCGCCTATGGCGAGCTCAAGAAGGAAAAGCGCGCCGCCACCATCACCGCCGAGGATGCGTTGGCGGGCCTGGCCGGCATGCTGTCGGTCTTCATCCGCAACCCGCAATTCCAGGGCCAGACCAAGGACCGCCTGACCAGCCAGGAAGCCGCGAAACTGGTCGAGGGCGCGCTGCGCGACCATTTCGACCATTGGCTGACCGGCGACATGGCCAATGCCGACAATTTGCTGGCCTTCTGCATCGAGCGCGCGGAGGAACGCATCCGCCGTCGCGAACAGAAGGAAACGCCGCGCAAATCCGCCACGCGCAAGCTGCGCCTGCCCGGCAAGCTCGCCGATTGCGCACGCGAAGGGATCGAGGGGACGGAGCTGTTCCTGGTGGAGGGCGACAGTGCCGGCGGCTCCGCCAAGCAGGCGCGCGACCGCGAGACCCAGGCCGTGCTGCCGCTGCGCGGCAAGATCCTGAACGTCGCCAGCGCATCCGCCGACAAGCTGCGCGCCAACCAGGAATTGAAGGACCTGGTGGAGGCGCTGGGCTGCGGCGTCGGCGATCGCTTCGACGGCACGCGGCTGCGCTATGGCCGCGTCATCATCATGACCGACGCCGATGTCGATGGCGCGCATATCGCGGCCCTGCTGATGACCTTCTTCTACCAGGAGCTGCGCAAGCTGGTGGATGACGGGCGGCTCTATCTGGCGCAGCCGCCGCTGTACCGGCTGCAGGCTTCCGGCAAGTCGATCTACGCCATGGATGACGCCGATAAGGAGCGCATCCTCAAGCGTGAATTCAAGGCGAACCAGAAGGTGGAAATCTCGCGCTTCAAGGGCCTGGGCGAAATGCCGCCCGCCCTCTTGAAGGAGACCACCATGGACCAGAAGCGCCGCAAGCTGCTGCGGGTGGTGCTGCCCGCCGAGGACCGCGCCGCCACCTCCACCCGCGTGGATGCGCTGATGGGCCGGCGCCCCGAATTGCGCTTCAAGTTCATCCAGGACAATGCCTCGCTGCTGGATGCCGAGGCGCTGGACGCGTGATCGGGCCAAGCCTGGCCGAACCCGACAACGACCCCTTCCTGTGGCTTGAGGAAGTGGAGGGCGCGCGCGCGCTGGAATGGGTCGCAGCCCAAAATGCGCGCACGCTGGCCGCCTGGGGCGGTGCGGTTTTCGAAGCCGATCGTGATGCGGTGAAGGCCGGTCTGGACCGCCCCGATCGCCTGCCCGGCATCACCCGCCGCGGCGCGCATCTGTATAATTTCTGGCAGGACGCAGCACACCCCGCGGGCATCTGGCGGCGCACGACGCTCGCCGATTTCGCGGCCGGTCGCGAGGCCTGGGAAACGCTGTTCGACCTTGACGCGCATATCCGCGCCGAGGGCGGCGACTGGGCCTGGCAAGGGGCCGCCACCCTGCCCGGCACGCATGACCTGGCGCTGCTGTACCTGTCACGCGGTGGATCGGACGCAGCGACCATCCGCGAATACGACACCGCCGCCCGCGCCTTCGTGCCCGGCGGCTTCCACACGCCCGAGGCCAAGGGCCATGCGGAATGGATCGACCGCGACACGCTGTTGCTCTCCTCCACCCTTGGCGGGCTTTCCACCCATGCGGGGCTGGCGCGCGGTGTGCGCCTGTGGCGGCGCGGTACCGCGCCGGAAGCCGCACCCATCATCTTCGAAACCGACCACGCCAACATGATGGCCTGGGGCAGTGTGGACCGCGACGCGCCCGGCCGGCTGACCTTCCACGAACGCACGCGCTTCTTCGATGTGCGACACCATCTGGGCGACATCACCGGCGCCAAGACGCGGCTGGATGTGCCCGAGGATGCGGAGCTGGCCTGGGATGCGCATTGGCTGGCGTTGCGCCCGCGCACGCCCTGGCTTGGCCATGCCGCCGATACGCTGCTGGGCATTGGCCTTGCTGAATTCCTGGCAGGCTCGCGGGATTTCGTGTTGCTGGCACGGCCCGCGCCACGCCGCTCGCTGCGCGGTTTCTTCTTCTGCCAGGGGCGGCTGATCGTCTCCGAGTTGGACGAGCTTCGCCCTTACTACTTCGTGCTGAAGCCGGGCACATGGCGTGCGGCCGCCCTGCCCGGCCTGCCCGAATACGGGGTGGCGAGCCTGACCACGCTCGACCACGAGCCGGAGGAGAGCGACGGCACGCTGCTGCTGACCACCGAGGACCCGCTGACACCACCGGCGCTGTCGCTGACCAGCATCACCTGCGCCACCCCCGCGCTGCTGCGGGCCTCCACACCCATGTTCCGCGCCGATGGCCTGGTGGTCACGCGGCACGAAGCGATCAGCGCCGATGGCACGCGCATCCCCTATGTGCAGACCGGCCCGGACCGCGAGCCCGATGGCGATGCGCCGGTGCACCTCTATGGGTATGGCGGCTTCCGCATCTCCGTCATGCCGCAATATCGCGGCAGCATCGGCAAGCTCTGGCTGGAACGCGGCGGCACCACCGTCACCGCGCATCTGCGTGGCGGCGGCGAATTCGGCACCGCCTGGCATCAGGGCGCGATCCGCGAGAAGAAGCACCTCTCGCATGACGACTTCGCCGCCGTCGCTGCCGATCTGGTGGCGCGCGGCGTCACGCGGCCCGGACGCATCGCGGCCGAAGGCGGCTCCAATGGCGGGCTGCTGATCGCCAATATGCTGACGCGCTACCCCGAGCGCTTCGGCGCGCTGTTCTGCACCATCCCGCTGATCGACATGCGCCGCTTCCACAAGCTGCTGATCGGCGCATCCTGGATCGCCGAATACGGCAACCCCGAAGACCCGGCCGACTGGCAGTTCATGCGCGATTTCTCCGCCTATCACCGCGCCGAAGCCGGCCTTGGCTATCCGCCCATACTGATCGCAACGACCCGCCGCGATGACCGGGTGCACCCCGCCCATGCGCGCAAGATGGTGGCGAAACTCCAGGCCCAGGGCCATGCCGCCTGGCTGCATGAACCGCCCGCCGGCGGCCATGGCTATGGCAAGGACAATGGGGAGGTGGCGGGGTTCGTGGCACTCGGCGCAGGTTTCCTGCGCCGCGCGATCGGCTGGGAATAGGCGTCAGGCCGCCGCGTTCACCGCATCGGGGAGCAGCCCCAGCAGCACAGGGTCGGCCGTCAGCAACGCGGCCCCTTCCAGCATGGATTGCGCCGCCAGCAGCCGGTCGAAGGGGTCGCGATGCACCCAGTCCCAGCGCGCCGCGCGCATGCCATGCGCGGCACTCACCGCCAGCGCGGCAAACCCGGCTTCGGCCAGCAGCGCATCCCAGCGGTCCAGCATGCGCGCCGCTTCCGGCCAGCGCCCGGCCTCATGCTTGATGGCCATTTCCCAGGCGGAGGCGGCGCTGACCAACACCTGCGTGGCCGGATGCGCGATGCGAGTCCGCGCGCCCTCGGCCAGCCTGGGACTATCCGCGAACCACCAGGCCAGGACATGCGTGTCCAGCAGCAGCTTCACTGCCAGAGCGCCGCTTCATCCTCCGTCAGCGGCGCCATGGCGTCATCGGGCACGGCCATGCCGGCCAGCTGGCCCGGCCGGCGCGGCGGCGTGGGATCGACCGGCACCAGCCGCACCAGGCGCTTGCCGGCACGGCAGATCACCACCTCCTCGCCGGCCAAGGCGCGGTCCACCAGCTGGGACAGGTGGGTCTTGGCGTCATAGAGGTTGCTGTCGAGGGGCATGGAGCCACACTAGACCAAGCCGACCAGACCAAGCAAGCAAAACCGCTGCCTCACCCCTTCTTCAAACCACGCAGGGCGGCGAAAGGGTTGGCGCTGTCATCGCGCGCGGCATCGGGCAGTTCGGCGCCCTCGGCGCGCGGATACGGGTCCAGCGCCAGCGAGAGGTACTGCGCCACCACCTCGCCCAACTCGGCGATGCCGTGTTCCAGTTCCACCTCGTCCTCGCCCTCCAGGTCGTCGCTGGGTTCGGCGCCTTCGGGCAGGATGCGGAAGGCGAATTCATCGGTAACGCGCTCAGCCACCGGTTCCAGCGAGACCACGCAGGCCTGCACCACCCGCGCCGAGAGCCGGCCATCCACCGCGATGCCACCCGCCGTATCCGGCCGCAGCACCAGTTCCGCGCGTAGCCCGGACACCGACAGGATGCCGAAGCGCGCGGCGAGTGCGGCGCATTCCTCGGCGCTCGCCTCCAGCACCAGTCGCTGCCCCGCCGCCGGCACGCCCGAGACACGCAACGGACGAGAGAACTCGTACTCGCTCATGGCGCCGGATACTCCACCTGCCCCTGCTTCAAGGCCGCCATGGGCTGCCCAGCCAATGCCGCCGCCACCACGCGCACGCGTTGTGCCAGGCGCGGGATCGCGGTCGCGTCCTCCGGCGGTTCGGCGGCGAAGAGGTTGCGCAGGATCACCGCCTGCAAGGCGTCGTCATCCGGGGCGGCCAGGGCCTCCTCGCAGGCCAGCGCCCGGCCATGGAAGGCCTCCCACATGCGCTTGACGCGCTTGCCCACGGCAAGGTCGCCCACGCCCATTTCGCGCAGGTTCAGGTCCATGTCGTTGAACATGGCGTCGAACACCGCCTGGCCGAGATCCTTGGCCGCCGGGTCCGAATCGCGGCGGATGCGGCTGACCAGCAGCCCCACATGCAGCGAGACCAGGTCGAACCGCCCGGCCAGCGTGTCGGGCGCGGAATACTCCAGATACAGCGCGGGCTCGCGCGCCGCGGCCACCGCCGCGCCATACAAGGCGTAGCCTTCATGAAGGAAGGGTTTGCGGCCAAACAGCCGGGCCAGAACCATGTGTCGATATCCTTGGCGGAAAACCACGGCGCCATTGACCCCGGCGGGGCGAAATGGCACCTCGCTGCACATGGAACCGGGTGCACCATTGGTCAATCATGGACGTGCGTGGCGCGCGGGCGCGGCGCTGGTCGCAGCGGCCATGCTGGGCGCCTGCCAATACCTGCCGCCCTTGCCCGAACGCCCGCGTGAGGTGTTCGACGCACCGCTCATCCGCCGCGGCCACATGGTCACCTCCGAACAGCTCACCCAGATCACCCCGGGCGTCACCCGGCGCGACGATGTGCGCGCGCTGCTGGGCAGCCCGAGCCATGCCGGCACCTTCAGCGACGACAGCTGGTACTACATCAGCAGCAGCACCCGCCAACGCCCCGGCCGCGCGCTGCAAGTGACGGATCAGCGCGTGGTGGTGGTGCGCTTCACCCCCGCCGGCGCCGTGCAGGACATCCGCGAGATGGGCGAGGCCGATACCCGCAACATCGCCTTTGTCAGCCGCGAAACCGCGGTGCCGGGCAATGAGCGCACCTGGTTGCAGGCGCTGTTCGGCAATATCGGCCGCTTCAACCCAGGGCCGGGCGCGCAGCAGCAGGCACCGGGCGCCACGCAGGGTTCCGGCTCGGGCCGCTGAGGCCCATGTCCGCGCCGCCGCGCATCTTCGACCGTGCCCTGGTGGCCCGCCGGCGTGATCGCGCCGCCGCGCGCGTGGCCGATGTCGCGCCCATCCTGCAGGCCGCCGCGGAATTCCTGCTCGACCGGCTGGACGACACCACCCGCCGCTTCGAAGCAGCACTGGATATCGGCGGGCGTGGTGTGGTGGCGCCCATGCTGCGCGCGCGCGGCATTGCGCGCGTGACCAGCATGGACCTCTCGCCGCGCATGGCGGCCCTGGGCGGGGGGGGCGCGGTCGCGGCCGATGAGGAATGGCTGCCCTTCGCACCCGAGAGCTTCGACCTGGTGGTGGCGAATCTCTCGCTGCACACGGTGAACGACCTGCCCGGCGCGCTGGTGCAGCTGCGCCGCGCGATGCGGCCTGATGGGTTGTTCCTGGCCTCCCTGCCCGGGCTCGGCACCTTGCAGCCATTGCGCGAGGCGCTGGTCGAGGCCGAGGCCACGGCCAGCGGCGGGGCCTCGCCACGCGTGGCACCCTTTCCGGAACTGCGCGACATGGCCGCCTTGCTGCAACGCGCAGGCCTCGCGCTGCCGGTGGCCGATATGGTGGAACTGCCGCTTGCCTGGCGCAGCGCCATGGGGCTGGTGCGCGACCTGCGTGCGGCCGGCGAGCAAAATGCCGTGCTGGCACGCAACCCGCGCACGCCGCCACGGGCGATGTTCCCGCTGGCCTTCGCGGCGCTGGAACAGCACAGCCCGATCGCGCTGCCCTTGCCCATGCTGATGCTCACCGGCTGGGCGCCGCATGACAGCCAGTCGCGCCCCGCGCGCCCTGGCAGCGCAACCGCCCGCCTGGCGGAGGCGCTGGGCACGGAAGAACGCAGCGCCGGCGAGAAGGCTGGGCGGTAGCAGGCTGCTGAGAGCGGGATTCAGCGTCTTCGGCGATTCCGCCTCAACGCATCCCGCTCTTGGCTCTATTCCACCCGCCCGATACGCCGCGCGACCGCGACAAGCCGCGCCTGATCCTCGGCCACGAAACGCGCGAAAGCCTCGCCATCCAAGTAGGAAAGCGGGCTGCCGGCGGTGTTGAGCGCGCGGCCGGTATCGGCATCCTGCGCGGCGCGCGCGACGGCCTGGCGGATCTGCTCGCGCAAGGGCGCGGGCGTGCTGGCGGGCGCGAAGACACCAGCCCAGATGGCGTATTCCACACCCGCCAGGCCGCGTTCGACGAAGGTCGGCAGATCGGGCAGATTGGGCTGGCGCGTGGGCGCCGAGCTGGCCAGCGCCCGCAGCCGCCCGGACTGGATATGCTGCATGACCGGCCCGGTGCCGGACGCCAATGCTTGCACCGTGCCCGAGAGCAGCGCCGTCAGCGCAGGCCCGCCGCCCTGGAAGGGCACATGCAGCAGCTCGATGCCAGCAGCGGCCGAGAGCATCACCATCGGCACATGCAGCGCGCCGAAATGGCCGGAGGAGGAATAGCTGATCGCACCCGGCCGGCGGCGGGCATCGGCGATGAAGTCTTCCAGCGTGCGCCAGGGCGCATCGCCGGACACCACCAGCACCGTGGGATCATTGGTGATGCGCGCGATGGGGGTGAGTTGCTCCACCTCGTATTGCGGCGGGCGGGCGTGGATGCGGTCGGCCTCCGGCAGGATGAGGACGGAGGAGAGCGCCATCAGCAGCGTGTGCCCATCACCGGGCGCGCGCGCGACGAAGGCATTGCCGAGCGCGCCCGCCGCACCGGCGCGGTTGACCACGGGCACGGCGACGCCGAGCGCGCGTTCCATAGCTGCCGCCGTGGGGCGCGCGGAAACATCGGCCTGCCCGCCGGGCGGGAAGGCCACGACCATGGTCACCGCGCGGCCGCCGGGCCAGGCGGGCTGCGCCCAGGCCAGCGCGGGCGAGAGCGCCGCACTGGCCAATAGCCGGCGGCGGGCAAGGCGAAGCGTGTGGCGATTGCGCATGTTCTTCCCCCGGTCAGGCTACAGGATTTTCCAGCACGCCGATTCCCGGCACGGAAATTCGCACGACATCGCCCGGCTTCAGGAAGACCGGCGGGTTGAAGCCGATGCCCACGCCCGCTGGCGTGCCCGTCGCGATCACATCGCCCGGCTCGAGCGTGATGGCGGCGCTGATGGCTTCGATCAATGTCGGGATGTCAAAGATGAGGTCGGCCACCGGCGCATGCTGCCGCTGCTGGCCGTTGACCCAGGTGGTGAGTTCCAGCCTGGTGGGGTCGGACGCTGCGTCGGCGGTCAGGATGGCGGGGCCCATGGGCGCGAAACTGTCCAGGCCCTTGCCCAGCACCCACTGGCTGTGGCGCTTCTGCAAATGCCGCGCGGTCACGTCATTGACGATGGTGTAGCCGAAGACATGCGCGAGCGCATTGGCCTTGGAAATGCCGCGCCCGCCAGTGCCGATGACCACGGCCAATTCGCCCTCGTAATCCAGCCCGCCGGTGGGATCGAGTTCGGAGAGGATGGGCTCGCCCTGCGCGATGATCGCGGTGTGCGGCTTGCTGAACACCACGGGGTAAGGCGGCACCACATCCTTGGCACCTCCGTCGAAGCCCGAGCCTGCAAATTCCTTCGCGTGCTCATGGTAGTTCTTGCCGACGCAGAAGATGTTCTTCGGCGTGCGCGGAATGGGGGCCAGCAGCTTTGCATCCGCCACCACCGGCGCGCGGGCGGCCGCGGCGCGCGCGGCGGCGAGTGCGGGCACGCCACCGGCGATCAGGCCGATCATGTCACGCGGCAGATGCGGGTCGGCTGCGTGCAGGTCGCGTACGGCATCGCCATCCAGCACACCGATGCGCGCGCCGTGCGCGTCGGAGAAGGTCACCAGCCGCATAACCCGAGTCCCCTGGTTTGTTGCGGTGGCGTTAAGCAGGTTCCTTCGGCAGGCGCAACGGTCCCTGGCCGGGGGTTTCGGCCCAGGCGCGGAAGGCTTCGCTGGCCGGCGCGGCGCCGTCGCGGATCAGGGCGAGCCAGATATCCGCAGCCTCCACCAGGCGGTTGACGCCGCCGGGCCAAATGGTGAGCGCGATGGCTTCGGCCAGCGCGCCCTCGGCCATGCCGGCATGCAGGGCTGCGGGCAGCGTGGCGCGCAGGCCCCAGGCGTCACGCAGCAGCGTGGCGGCGGCGGCAAGGCATGCGCGGGTGAGTGCCTGCGGCAGCGCAGGCGCCAGCGCATCCGCCGCGGCCAGGTATTCGCGGGCACCTTCACCGCCCGGCCAATGCGGCGCCCAGGGGCCATCGATGAAGGCATAGCGCGCGGCACCGGCAGCATGCGCGGCCAGCCGCAGCAGCGCGCGCGCCTGGTCATCCGTGCCGCCGAGCTTGAGGAACAGCTCCAGGTGATGCGTGCCCACCGCCTGGCCATCGGCGATGAGCAGGGTGAGCCAGATGCATTCGCGATCCAGCGCCGAGAGGTGATGCGGCGTGATGGTGAGCGCCGCGTACATCGGGCCATAGGCGGCGGCGAGATCGGGCAGCGCTGCCGCCATCAGCCCGTGATGCGGCAGCACATAGCCGCGCGCGGCCAGCTGCGCCGCGAGCGCCGCGCGCAGGGCTTCGGGGCTCGGCGCGCTCAACTGTCCAGCGTGATGTTGTTGTCGCGGATCAGGCCGCTGATGCGCGTACGTTGCTCGGCCAGGAAGGTGGCGAATTCGGCGGTGGTGCCGCCGATGATCTCGGCCCCCAGCAGCGCATGGCGTTCGCGCACCATGGGGTCCGCCAGGCCCGCGCGCGCGGCTTCGGCGACACGCGCGATCGCGGCATCGGGCGTGCCGGTGGGTGCGAACAACCCGAGCCATTCATTCATCGAGAAGCCGTCATAGCCGAGTTCCAGCATGGTCGGCGTATCGGGCAGTGCGGGGATGCGCCGGGGCGTTGCGACGGCCAGCGCGCGCAACCGCCCGTCGCGGATCAGCGGCATCACCAAGGGCGTGGTGTTGAAGGTGAAGAAGGTCTCGCCCGCCAGCAGCGCGGGGATGGACTGCGCCGAGGCACGGTAAGGCACATGCGTGACATTCAGCCGCTCGCGCCCGGTGAACATCACGGCGGCCAGATGCGACATCAGGCCGATCCCGGTGCTGGCATAGGGCGTGCCAGGGTTGGCGCGCAGATGCGCGATCAGCCCCGCGACATCGCGCACCGGCGCATCGGCGCGCACCGTCAGCACATTGGGCAGGAGTGCCACCAGCAGTGTGGGCGCGAAGGCGCGCGCGTAGTCGAAGCCCAGGCCGCGCATCAGCAGCGGATTGCTGACCTGGCCCGCGGCATCGAACAGGAAGGTGTAGCCATCGGGCGCGGCCTGCGCCGCCACACCAGCGCCGATCGAACCCGAGGCGCCGCCGCGATTCTCGATCACCACCGGCTGGCCCAGCATGTTTTGCATGTGCGGCGCGATGAGGCGGATGGAGGCATCGGCCGAACCGCCGGCGGGCCAGGCGACGACGACGCGCACGGGCCGCGTCGGCGCCCATTGCGCGGCGGCGGGTGCGGCGATGATGGCGGTCAGCGCAAGTGCCGCGCGGCGGTTGAAATGCATGACGATCTCCCGGAGAGCCGCATCGAAGCTACAGCGGCGCGGCGGGGTTGCGAAGCGTCAGGCGGTGCCGACCGGTGTGCGCAAAGGCCCGGCATCATCGGGGCGCGCCATGATCGCGGCGGTCAGCGTGGCGCGGGCCTCGGCGGCGGCGGGGTCGTCGAAGCGATTGTGCAATTCATGCGGGTCTTCAGCCAGGTCGTAGAGCTCGCCCGCGCCGCTGCGCAATTCGAGCGCAAGCTTCCACCGCCGCCCCCGCGCCACGCGCAAGGACAGCGCAACCCCGGTGCGCGCCGGCAGCAGCTCCCATTCCGACAGCGCGACATCGCGCGAGGCCTCGCCGCGGATCACCGGCAACAGTGATGCGCCATGCAGCGGCGCGGCGCGCGCCCCGGCCAGGTCCAGGAAGGTCGCGGCCAGGTCCAGCGTCCCGACCGGATCGGGCACCACATGCCCGGCCGGCAAGCCCGCGCCCTGCATGATCAGGCCCACGCGCAGCAGCCCCTCGTAAGGCATCGGCCCTTTCAGGATCAGGCCGTGATCGCCGAGCCAATCGCCATGGTCGGCGGTGTAGACGATGATCGTGTCCTCCGCCGCGCCGGTCTCCAGCAGCGCCTGGCGCAGCCGGCCCACCTCGTGGTCGATCATCGCGATCATGCCATAGGTGTTGGCGATGATCTCGCGCAGCTGCGCATCGGTCTGCGGCGCGATGCGCGAATAGGCCTTGCGGGTGGCCACTGCCTCGGGCGGGCCGACCGGCTCGCTTTCCAGCACGGCGCGGTGCCACCAGGGGCGGCGGTCGAGATCGCGCATGCGGTGCGGCGGCAAATCCACCTCGGAGGGATGATGCAGGCGCGACCAGGGCAAGGGGCAGTCGAAGGGGTGGTGCGGATCGGGGAAGGAGACCCAGGCGCAGAAGGGCTTGTCGCGCGGGCGGTCATGCAGCCAGGCGATCGCGCGATCGGCGGTCCAGGGCGTGTTGTGCCACATCAGTGGCAGCTCGGAATGCCAGCATTGCGCGGCACCTTGGGTGTCAAAGGCGCTTTGGCGATACAGCGCGTGCTTGGCCGCACCCTGGCCATCGGCGTGGTAGTAGCGTTCGTAGTGCTGGCCGCGCGGGGGCAGTTCGGGCGGGAACCAGTTGTGGCCGACCAGCATCAGTTCGGCATGCTGGAAACCCATGTAAGGGCCGTTCCAATCCGCGCCGTACTGCGCCGAGGAGGCGACGCATTCCGGCGTGCCGGTGGGCTGGAAGGTGTGATAGGTCGAAAAATGCGCCTTGCCGAAGAACGCGGTGGCGTAGCCGGCATCGGCGAGGCGACCGGCGAAACCGCGCTGACCTGTGGCGGGGTCGAGGTCGATGCCGTTGTCATGCACGCCATGGGTCAGCGGCAGCAGGCCGGTCAGCATGGATGCGCGCGAAGGCTGGCAGACCACACTCGGACAGATGGCGGCCGAGAAACGCGTGCCAGCGGCGGCCAGCGCATCGAGATGCGGCGTGCGAATGCGCCGGCCTTCGAAGCCGAAGCAATCGCCGCGCTGCTGGTCGGCGGTGATCAGCAGGATGTTGGGCCGCTTCATCCGAATTCGGCGAGCAGGCGGCGCATGGTGATGGTCTCCGCGCGGGTGGCGGCGGTGGTCTCGGCGGGGCCCTGGAAGCGCGGGACCAGCAGCAGCCGCTCGCGCAGATGCGCCTGGGATTCGGGAAGTGCCAGCCACTCCTCGGTCAGGGTTGCGATGGCGTTGACGGCGGCGGGCGGCATGCCCGGCGGGCCGATGATCTGGAATTGCGGCTCGACCGAAAGATCGAGGCCCAGCGCGCGCAGCGTGGGTGCGGTGGGCGTCAGCGAGAGCGGCGCATCAGCGAGGTTCAGCAATTCGCGCACCCTGCCCTCGCGCACATGCTGCGCCTGGATGCCTGCGCCGACCGAGGCCTCGACATGGCCGCCGAGGAGCTGCGTCATGCCCTCGGCACCACCGCGCACCAGAACCGGTTCGAATGGCGCATCGAGATGGCGGCCGAGCGCGCGGATGCCGAGCTCCACCTCCTTGCCTTGGGCTGCGATGCCCATGCCGCGCGCGGCGCGCGCGGCCGCGGCCAAGTCCTGGATGCTGCGATGTGCGCTGTCCCCGCGCACGCAGATGGCGAGGTCCGCGCGGGCATAGCGGGCGATGTGCGTGAAGTCGTCAGGCCCAGGACCGTTGGGCGTGATGGTGAAGGGTGTCAGCGTGATCGCGTAGGAGATCGTGGCACCGATGGTCAGGCCGTCGGGCGCTGCGGCGCGCAAGGCATTGGCCATGACCAGGCCGCCGCCGCCGGTGCGGTTGGTGACGGGCATGGACCAGTGGCGCGTCGTCTCGCCATGGCGGGCGATGGCGCGGATCGAACCATCGACCGTGCCGCCGGGCGCGAAGGCGGCCCAGATCTGGAGCGGGCGTTCGGGCCGCCAGGGCTGCGCCTGCGCGGCGAAAGGCAGGCAGGCTGAGGCGAGTATGGACCGGCGTGTTGGCATGTGGCGTCTCCCTGCCGCGATGTGAGCGCGGCGGGGGGCGTCAATCAAGCCGGATGTTTTCGGCCGCGATCAGCTCGCGCATGATGGTGCGTTCCGCGGCCAGGAATTGCGCCAGCGCGGCCGGACCTTGGGCTGCGGGTTGCAGCCCGAGTTCGGCGAGGCGCGGTTGGATGGCGGCCTCGGCCATCGCGGCGCGCGCTGCGTCGGACAGCGCCTGGATGACAGGCGCCGGCGTCGCGGCGGGCGCGTGCAGCGCGAGCCAGTCCATCATGGAAAAGCCAGCAAAACCCTGGGCCGCGACCGGGGCGACGCCCGCGAATTGCGCGACCGCCTCGGGCGCGCTGACGGCCAGCGCGCGCAGCCGGCCTTCGCGGACCAGTGCCGCGGTCAG
>JAIXVH010000100.1 GCA_027483125.1 Acetobacteraceae bacterium
AAGACGCTGGGCTACGAGCTGGGCGACAACCAGCTGAATGACGCCTTCCGCCGCTTCAAGGATTTGGCCGACCGCAAGAAGGTCGTCTATGACGAGGACATCGCAGCCCTGGTCGATGACGAGGTGCATCGCGGCAATGACCGCCTGAAGCTGACGGCGCTGACGGTCGCCACTGGCATGGGCGCCAAGCCCATGGCCACGCTGACCATCGAGGTCGATGGCGAGAAGCGCGACGGCATGGCCACCGGCGATGGCGCGGTGGATGCCACCTTCGCCGCGCTGCGCCACGCCTTCCCGCATGACACGGCACTCAAGCTTTTCGCCGTGCAGTCGGTCACCGGCGGGACGGATGCGCAGGCGCGCGTGACCGTTCGCATGGAGGAGAATGGCAAGCTGGTGGACGGGCAGGGTGCGGATACCGACACCATCGTCGCCGCCGCGCGTGCCTATGTGAACGCGTTGAACAAGCTGCTCGTGAAGCGTGAACGGCGGGAACCGCCGACCGCGGCCGAGTAGCCTGGATGGACGTTCTGCGCCACGCGCTGCATCCTTGCCGCAACCAAGTGGGAAGGAAGCGCGATGGCGCAGAATGGCGCGCTGGCCGGCGTGAAGGTTCTGGATCTGACGGCGGTGGTGCTGGGCCCGCTGGCGACCCAGGTATTGGGTGATTTCGGCGCCGATGTGATCAAGATCGAACCGGGCACGGGCGATCTGATGCGCACCAATGGCACGCCCCGCACGCCGGGGCTGGGCTCGATCTTTCTGGCGCTGAACCGCAACAAGCGCAGCCTGGCGATGGATCTGAAACGGCCTGAGGCCAAGGCGGTTCTCCGCCGGCTGATCACCCAGGCCGATGTGCTGGTGCACAATATGCGCCCCGCCGCCATGGCGCGGCTCGGCTTCTCGCCGGAGGCCTGCCTGGCCATTAACCCGCGCCTGATCTACGCGGCCGCGCCGGGCTTCGGCCAGGATGGCTGCGACCGTGACCTGCCCGCCTTCGACGATATCATCCAGGCCGCCTGCGGCATGGCCGACATGGTCAGCGAGGGCGAGGCGACACCCAACTATGTGCCGAGCCTGATCGCCGACAAGACCACCGGCATGGCGCTCGCCCAGGCGGTGCTGGCAGCACTTTTCGCGCGCGAACGCACAGGCGTGGGCCAGGCGGTGGAAGTGCCCATGCTCGAGACCATGGTCAGCTTCCTGCTGGCCGAACATATGGGCGGGCTGACCTATCCCGGCAGCGATGTGGCACCGGGTTATCGGCGCGTGACCAAGGGCGGGCGCCGGCCCATGCCCACCGCCGACGGCCATATCGCGCTGCTGCCCTATTCCGGCGAGGACTGGTTGAACCTGTTTGGTGAGGTGGGACGGCGCGATGAAGCGGCCGCACTCGGCGTCGAGGACCGGACCACGCGCAACGCCAATATCCAGCGCATCTATACCGTGCTCGAGACCATCACCCGCACCAAGACCACGGCGGAATGGCTGGCGGTCTGCCGCCGGCTGGATATCCCGGCGATGCGCCTGATCCCGGTGGCCGAACTGCCCGAACAGCCGCATCTGCGGGAGGTGGGCATGTTCGAGATCGTGCAGCATCCGCATGCCGGCGAGATCCGCGTGATGCGCCCGCCCACGAAGTTCAGCGCGACGCCCGCCAGCATCCGCCGCCCCGCGCCGCGCCTGGGCGAACACAACGCCGAAATTCTGACCGAGGCCGGCTACACCCAAGACGATATCGCCGCGCTGAAAGGCGCTGGCATCCTGCAGGAGAGCGCGTGATGAATGACGCCGTGCTGGTGGAGGTGGCCGACGGTATCGCCACCGTCACCATGAACCGCCCCGACAACCGCAACAGCCTCGACCCCGAGATGCAGGACGCGCTGCTGCATCATTTTGCCGCGCTGGATGCCGATGGCGCGGTGCGCGTGGCGATCCTGACCGGCGCGGGCAGCGCGTTCTCCGCGGGCGGCAATGTGAAGCGCATGGCAAGCTCGGGCGTGGAGCGCACGCCCGCGCAATCGCGCGGCTATTACCGCCATGGCATCCAGCGGCTGCCCTTGCTGTTCGAGCGCCTGGAAATCCCGGTCATCGCCGCCGTGAACGGCCCCGCGATCGGCGCGGGCTGCGACCTGACCTGCATGTGCGACCTGCGCGTCGCCGGCGAATCCGCGCGCTTCGCCGAGAGCTTCGTGAAGCTCGGAATCATTCCCGGCGATGGCGGCGCCTGGCTGCTGCCGCGCGTGGTGGGCTTCGCGCGCGCCGCCGAAATGGCACTGACCGGTGACATGCTGGATGCGCGCGCGGCCTTGGAAGCGGGCCTGGTCTCGCGCGTGGTGCCCGATGCGGCGCTGCTGGAATCGGCCCGCGCACTGGCCGCGCGCATCGCCGCCAACCCGCCGGTGGCGGTGCGCATGGCGCGGCGTTTGCTGCGCGAAGCGTGGAACGCGAAGCTCGACCACATCCTGGAATTGTCGGCCGCCATGCAGGCCGTGGCGCACACCACCGATGACCACAAGGAGGCGCTCACCGCGATGCGCGAGAAGCGCGCGGGCGTGTACAAGGGTGGCTGATTTCGCGGAGGGTCTGCTGGCCGGAAAACGCATCCTGGTGACGGGCGGCGGCACCGGGCTTGGGCTTGCGATGGCCCGGCGCTTCGTGGCCCTGGGGGCGACGCTCGTCATCTGTGGGCGGCGCGCCGATGTGCTGGCCAAGGCCGGCGCCGAACTGCCCGCCACCACCCATGTCTGTGATCTGCGCGACCCCGCGGCGGTGGATGCGATGCTCGACGCCGCGGGCCCCGTCGACGTGCTGGTCAACAATGCGGCGGCCAACTTCCTCGCGCGCACGGAAACCTTGTCGCACCGGGCGCTCGATGCCGTGCTTGGCACCACGCTGCATGGTGCCGCCTATGCGACGCTTGGCGTGGGCAAGCGCTGGATCGCCGATGGGCGGCCGGGTGTGGTGCTGTCCATCCTGACCTTGTCGGCGCTCTCGGGCGGCGCCTTCACCATGCCATCGGCCATGGCCAAGGCGGGCGTGCTGGCGATGACCCAGTCGCTCGCCGTGGAATGGGGGCGGCATGGCATTCGCCTGGTCGCCATCGCGCCCGGTTCCTTCCCCACCGAAGCCGCCACCGCCCGCCTGCGCCCCGATGGCGTGGACACGCTGAAAGGCATCCCACTGCGCCGCGATGGCGCGCGCGAGGAGTTGGCCAATCTGGCCGCCTTCCTGGTCTCGGACCTGGCCGCCTACATCACCGGCGAATGTATCGTGGCCGATGGCGGCAAGCGCCTGCTCGACGGCCCGCGCAGCGGCGTGCGCGAGATGCTGGACTGGGACGAGGCTGCCTGGGCACGCCAGCGCGCCGCGACACCCGCCCGATGAGCGAGACCCTGTTCGACATCACCGATGGTGTTGCCACCATCACGCTGAACCGACCCGAAAAGCTGAACGCCTGGAACCCGGCGATGGAGGCGGAACTGCGCGCGCATATCGCCGCAGCCCATGCCGACCGCGCGGCGCGCGTGGTGCTGCTGACCGGCGCGGGGCGGGCGTTTTGCGCAGGTGCCGATCTCGCGGCGGTGGCCGACCCCACGCGGCCGCAGCCGGTCTTCGAGGGCATCACCACGCCCCCCGGCCCGCCCCCCGCGCGCGAGGATTTTTCGCGCCGCTACAGCTACCTGCTGAACCAGGACAAGCCCGTCATCGCCGCCATCAACGGCGCGGTGGCCGGCGTGGGTCTTGCCATCACCCTCTACGCCGACCTGCGGCTGATGGCCGCCGGTGCCAAGCTGACCACGGCGTTTGCGCGCCGCGGACTGGTCGCCGAACACGGCATGGCCTGGATGCTGCCGCGCTTGATCGGCATGCAGAACGCGGCGGATCTGCTGCTCTCGGGCCGCACCGTCACGGCCGAGGAAGCCGGAGCATTCGGCCTGGTGCGCGTGCTGCCGGCCGAGGGCTTCGCCGCCGCCGCGCGCGCCATCGCCGCGGACTGGGCGGCGCATTGCTCGCCGCGCAGCCTGCGCGTGATCCGCCGGCAATTGCAGCTTTCCGCCTTTCAGACCCTGTCCGAGGCGATCACGCTGGCGGAACAGGAACAGCGAGATTCCCGCGGCAGCGCCGACCGTGCCGAGGGCATCGCCGCCTTCCGCGAAAAGCGTGCGCCGCGCTTCACCGGGGAATGAGCATGCGCCACATCGACATCCGGGCCCCTGGCGGCACCATCCCCGCACAGATTTTCGGCGCAGGCCCGCCCGTGCTGTTCCTGATGGATGCGCCGGGTGTCCGGCCGGTCCTGGTCTCCATGTGCCAGCGCATCGCGGCCAGCGGCCACACGGTGCTGCTGCCCAATCTCTACTGGCGTTGGTGCCGCGAATCGGCGCTGGACCGCTGCGAATTCGAAAAGCCCGACAGCGCCGAACGCACGCGCATCTTCGGCATGGCGAACAGCCTGACCAATGCGATGTTCGCCGAGGACCTGCCTGCATTGCTCGACGCGATGGGTGCGACACCCGACAACCCCGCCGGCGCGGTGGGCTATTGCATGTCCGGCCGCTTCGCGATGATGGCACTCGCCAACCACCCCGATCGCGTGCGCGTCGCGGCGTCGTATTATGGCACGCGCATGGTGCTGGACACGCCGGATTCACCGCATCTGTGGTACCCGAAGATGCGGCAGGGCCACGCCTATCTCGCCTTCGCCGAGGACGACCATTACGTGCCGCTGGATCGGCTGCCGATCATCCGCGCCGCCCTCGAGCAAGGCGGGCTGCGCCACGAGATCGAGGTCTATCCCAACACCACACACGGCTTCGCCTTTCCCGACAGCCGCGGCTATGACGCGCCCGGAGAGGCGCGCCATTGGGAGACCCTGCTGCCGCTGATGCGGCGGCTTACATGCAGTAGCTGATGGTGTAGTCGCCGATGCGGCTGGCGTGGAACTTCATCTTGTCGCCCTGCGCCACTTTGGGTTGAGCGCCGCCGAAGGCGATGTCACCGTAGAAATAGGGCAGGCTGTAGTCGCCGCCTTCGGCGATCACCGCCTCACTCGCCAACACCCGCTCCTTCGGCGGCACGCGCATATAGAGCGTGGAATTGTCGAACATGCTGATCGAGAAGCCGGTGATGCTCTTGGGCAGCTTCAGCCCTACGCCGGCGTCGGCGCATTGCTGGACGAATTCCGCCAGGTTCTTCGGCACCGGATAAACCTTGCCCTTGAAGTATTTCTTGTCCCCGGTGGACCAGCATTTCACGAGCTTGCCGAAGGCCTCGTAATCCTCGATCGTCACGCGCTCGACGGGCTTTTTCGAGGGCTTCTTGGCGGGCTTGGCTGCGGGTTCCTTGGCCATTCTCTCTCTCCTACAGGAAGGGCGGTTGGGCCGCCCGCAACCCGTTCTCGCGGGCCAGCAGGCGGATCAGCGCAGCCATTGTTCGGATGGCCGCGAAGGGGGTGGAGCGCAGTGCGGCCGCGTTCTCATCGGCCATGCCGCGAAGGGCCGGGAACAGCGTCTCGGCCAGGATGATGCTGCCGAGCGGGCCGAGCGTTTCGCCGCCGCCCTTCAGCGCTTCGTACATGATGAAGAAGGGCAGGGGCGGCGCATCGGCCACCGCATCCAGCGCCGCATCGGCCAGCCATGCGCGCAGTGCCGCCGCCCGCGGCGCGGGCTGCACCAGGCCCGTCTCGTGCAGCGCCGTTGCGCGCGGATCGCGCACGGGCATCGCTTCAAGCAGCGCCTGCATCAGCGCGCCTGGCTCCCATGCGCCGGCGATCTCGGCGCTGACCAGGTCCCGATAGGGCAGGCCCGCGCGGCCCGTATGGTCGATGGCGGGGAAGAAGCGCGCGGCCGTCAGATGCGGTGCATAGGCGGGCTGGATGAGCATGGCGCGCTGCGCGCGCGGCCCCAGCCCATCGAAGAAATGCGACCAGCGCACCACCCAGCTGGCTGGCATCGGCATCCGCTGCGCGCCGCGCGCGGAGGTGAAGGCCAGCGCCTCCGCGCCAGGCAGCGGCGTGTCGTCCGCCACGCGGTATTCGTGGCGCACCATCGCATGGGCGAAGCGGAATGCGCCGTGGCTGAATTCCACGGGCATGTCCTCATCCGTGCTGGGGTCCAGCAGCGCGCCACCTTGGGCATAGTGGCCCAGCACACCGGCATGCATGACCCGCGGCAGCAGGTCATGCAGGATGATCGCGTGATAGACCCCCCGCGCCATGCGATGGGCGGCGATGGCCGGATCGGCGCCGCGCGGGGCGCGCTTGAGCGCGGTGTTGTGCAGCAGGTGGAAGGCGACCGTGAGCTGCGAGACCAGCGCATTGTCGTCATTGCGCGCATCGGCGATCAGCGTGTCGGTCAGGCCTCGATCATCCACGCCGATGCGCGGTATGTCGCGCGCCGCACCGTCGCGCAGCCTGCCCAGTCGCAGTGCCAGGCGGTCGGGCGCGGCATAGGCATGCGGGCATTGCGCAGGCCCGCCGCCCAGTATGGTGTCGAGGTTCAGCCGCCGCAGCCGGGTATTGGCCGCCGGCGCATCGCTGCCAAGTTCGCCCCAGAATGGCGTGTCGGAGAACACGCAGTCATGCGCGATGAATTGCAGCAGATAGGTGTAGCCCGCGGGGAGGCTGGGGTGTTCGGCTTGCGGCTCCTGCGCCAGGCGCAGGGCCAGGGCGGCCAGCAAGTGGTCGGGCAACGGGCCGCGGGCCGGGGCGGGGCTCAGGATGTTGCGAAAGCGCGGGCGGTGTTCGGCGGGCATCGTCGCGCGTGCACGCGTGCCGATATATCCGCCATGGCTCCCGCTCATCACCCGCCTCCCGATGACGAGAGGATGCGGGGCGCAGCGTCAGCCGCGCGTTAGGCGCGCGTGATCAGGCGTAGGGCGGTTTGTGCAGGCCGGCGGGCGAGAGGGTGAAGATCTCGCAGCCCTGTTCGGTGACGCCGATCATGTGTTCGAACTGCGCCGAGAGGCTGCGGTCGCGCGTGACGGCGGTCCAGCCATCGTCGAGGATCTTCACCTCGGGGCGGCCGGCATTGACCATCGGTTCAATGGTGAAGAACATGCCGGGCTTCAGAACCGGGCCTTCGCCGGGCTTTCCGAAGTGCAACACATTGGGCGGCGCGTGGAAGGTGCGGCCGATGCCATGGCCGCAGAAATCCCGCACCACGGAAAAGCGGTGCTTCTCGACATGGGTCTGGATGGCGTGGCCGATATCGCCCAGCGTCGCGCCGGGACGCACGGCTGCAATGCCGCGCATCATGGATTCGTAGGTGACGTCCATCAGCAGCCGCGCCTTCGTATTGGCCTGGCCCGCCACGTACATGCGGCTGGTATCGCCATGCCAGCCATCGAGGATGACGGTCACGTCGATGTTGATGATGTCGCCATCGATCAATGCGCGTTCGCCCGGGATGCCGTGGCAGACAACATGGTTGATCGAAGTGCAGGAGGATTTGGTGTAGCCGCGATAGCCCAGCGTCGCCGGTGTGGCGCCGCGCGCGATGGTCCAGTCATGGATGATGCGGTCGATTTCGCCGGTGGTGATGCCGGGGCGCACATGCGGGCCGATCATGTCCAGGCATTCCGCGGCCAGGCGACCGGCGCGGTGCATGCCCAGGAAGTCCTCGGGGCGGTGGATCGGGATGCGGCGGCTATCGCCGGGAGATTGTTCCATTGGTTCCAGGATGCTGTGGGCCCACGATGCTGTAGGCTGCGTCCGGCCGCAAGCGGCGTCTGGCTCCGGCGGTTGGATTCGAACCAACGACCAACGGATTAACAGTCCGCTGCGCTACCGCTGCGCCACGCCGGATCAGCCGTGGGCGGGGCATTATCACCGTGATCGCCAAGCCGCAAGTAAGCCCCCAGCACAACCCGTAACATCAAGTGCCGCCGTGCGAGCTTCCGGCCGCAAGGCGGCCTGCGCCGCCCAAGCCCGCCGCGCGGCGTCAGCCAAGCTGCGCAGGCGGCGCACGGCGCATGAGAGGGGGAATAAGGTCCGAGGCGGAATCGAACCGCCCTAGGGGGATTTGCAGTCCCGTGCCTAACCAATCGGCCATCGGACCCTAGCGGGGCCGTATATCGGCCCCGCGGGCGGCATGGTCAAGCGCGGCCGGCGCCCGCTATAACGCGCATCGAGGTTCGTGGACCGAGCCCGGCGGTTGGCAAGCAGCGGCTGGGTGTATCGGTCCACCACAAGGACAGGCAAAAGCGATGGAATACGCGCACCACCGCAAATTCATGGTCGATGGGCAACTGCGCCCGAACAAGGTGACCGATCCTGGCATTCTGGCCGCCATGGGCCGGCTGCCGCGCGAGGCTTTCGTGCCGGCCGCGCATCGCGCCCGCGCCTATGCCGACGCCGATGTGCCGCTGCTGAACGGGCGCGCCATGATGCAGCCGATGATGCTGGCGCGCCTGGTGCAGGCGCTTGCGGTCAGGCTCGGCGAAGCGGCCTTGGTGGTGGGCGCGGCGAGTGGTTATTCGGCGGCGCTGCTGGCCGAACTCGGCGCTTCCGTCACGGCGCTGGAAGCGGATGCCGTGCTGCTGGCGGCCGCGCGCATGGCGCTGCCCGGTGCCGTGCCCGGTTCGCAGCCGGTGCTGGCCGAAGGGCCGCTGGCCGAGGGCTGGCCCGCATCGGCGCCCTATCGGATCATTCTGGTCGATGGCGCGGTGCAGGCGCTGCCCGATTCGCTGACCGCTCAGCTGGCCGAGGGCGGCCGCCTCGCCACCATCATCGCCCCGCCTGGCCGCATGCCGCACGCAGTGCTGCTGCGTCGTATCGGCGGCGCGCTGGACAATACGGTGCTGTTCGACGCAGCCGCCCCAAGCCTGCCCGGTTTCGCGCGTGAGGCCGCCTTCAGCCTCTGACGGGCGCTGTTGCACACCGCAACACAACCTTGCACCGCAGAGGTGGCGAAAGCTCTCGCGCTGCGGCATACATGCTGTCATGCGACATCTGATCCGAATCGGCCTTCCCGCATTGGCCCTTCTGGCCGCCAACCCTGTCGGTGCGCAGACCCTGCAGGAGGCGCTGGCAGCGGCCTACAACAACAACGCCACTTTGCTGGCCGCGCGCGCGCAGCTGCGCGCCGTTGATGAAGGCGTGCCGCAGGCTTTGGCCGGCTGGCGGCCCTCGGTGGTGCTGAACGCCAATGCGGGCTGGACGGCGCAGAATGCCACCAGCCGCAACCAGCGCATCTTCTCGGACGGCAGTTCGCAATTCATCGCACCGACCGGCACCGTCTTCGACCCGGTGACGGGCCTGGCGCTGCCGGGCGCGCAGCCCATCCCACAGCCGCTGCACACCGGCCGCTCGCCCAACGGCGCCAATATCACGGTCACGCAGCCGGTGTTCCGCGGCGGGCGCACCGTCGCATCCGTGCGCCAGGCGGAGAACCGCGTGCTGGCCCAGCGCGCACGCCTGTTCCAGACCGAACAGCAGGTCATGCAGGATGTGACCAGCGCCTATGTCCAGGTGATCCGCTTCCAGGAAGAGGTGCGCCTGAACATCAACAATGAGCAGGTGCTGACGCGCCAGTTGCAGGCCACCAATGAACGCTTCCGTGTGGGCGAGATCACCCGCACCGACGTGGCCCAGGCCGAATCGCGCCTGGCCGGCGCCCGCGCCACGCGCGCCCAGGCGGAGGGCCAGTTGCAGACCGCGCGCGCCGTGTTCCAGCGCCTGGTGAACGAGGCGCCGCAGCGCCTGGTGGCGCCGCAGCCCTTGCGCGTGACGCTGCGCAATGCCGAGGAGGCCCGCAGCCTGGCCGCGGCGAACAACCCCGCCGTGGTCGCGGCCCTGTTCGACGAAGCCGCCGCGCGCGATGCGATCGCGGTGCAGATGGCGGCGCTGCTGCCGCAGGTGACGGTGACGGCGCAGGGCTTCCGCAACGACAACCAGCTCGCGCCGGGCTCGCGCACCGAGGGCGGCTCCATCACCGCGAACCTCTCGGCGCCGATCTTCCAGGGCGGTGCCGAGCACAGCGCCGTGCGCCAGGCGCGGCAGACCTCCCAGCAGGCGCGCGCCCTGGTCGAGGAAGCGCGGCGGACCGCGGTGCAAGCCGCCGCCTCGGGTTGGGAGACATTGGGCAGCACCCGCGCGCAGGTGGCGGCGAACCGGGCGCAGATCCGCGCTGCCGAGATCGCGCTGGATGGTGTGCAGCGCGAGGCGATCGTGGGCAGCCGCACCACGCTCGATGTGCTGAATGCCGAGCAGGAACTGCTGAACGCCCGCGTCTCGCTGGTGCGGGCGCTGGCCGAGCAGATCAATGCCTCCTATGTGATCAACGCCTCGATCGGGCGGTTGACGGCGCAGGATCTCGGCCTGCCGGTCGAGCTCTATGACATGCGCGCCTATTACAATGCGGTGCGCGACCGTTGGGTGGGTTTCGGCGATTACGCGCGCAGTGCGGCGCGCTGAGCGGAGGACGGCATGAGCGGCAATAAAGGCCCCGCGGAACCCTCGATGGATGACATCCTGGCGTCCATCCGCAAGATCCTGAACGAGGATGAGACCACCGGCTCGCCCGGCAATGCTCCGCTGCCGCCACCACCGGCCGAGCCGCTGATGCTCACGGAAGACATGCTGGTGGCCGAGTCTGTCGCGGCCGCCGCCCCGATCGTCGCGCCGCCGCCGCCAGCGCCCCCGCCAGCACCGCCTCCGCCGCCCCCGCCGCCAGTGGCTGTCGCGCCGCCGCCGCCCGTGATGCCGCGCGTCGAACCTCCCATGCCTGTCGAGAGCAACACCATGGCCCCCACCGACCTCGTAGCCCCAGCCGCCGCCGCCGCTGCCGCGGCGTCCGTCAGCCAATTGATGCGCGCGGTCAGCCAGGATCGCGGCACGCCGGTGGCGCGCGGCACAGGCCCCACCATCGAGGATATCGTGCGCGAGGAAATGCGCCCGCTGCTGAAGGAATGGCTGGATGCGCATCTGCCCGCCATCGTCGACCGCGCGGTGAAGGCCGAAATCGAGCGCGTGGTCGCGCGCGGCGGCTGAGCCGGTCCGCCGGGCTGACAGCTACCCGGCAGAGTTAAGCTGGCCCTACGGCACGATCTCGATCGCCGTGTCGAAGCGCTGGTCCAGCCGCACGGTGTGGTGGTCCACCTCATTCGTGTCGGACAGTTCGAGGTTCAGGAAATCCACCGCCGGCGCCTCGAAATAGGGGCCGGCATGCCAGGTGCCGCGCGTGAGCGCGAGCGCCACGCCGCCGCCGATGCGGAAGCAGCGGATCGCCGCGGGATCGGGTTCTTCAGGCGCGTCGGGGTCGCGCGGGGCTGCCAGGCAGACGAACCAGTCATGCCCGCCCATCGCCGCCAGGCACTGCGTGACCTGGCTGTGGCGCGTGATGCCGCGCACCAGCAGCGGCTTGTGCGTCAGCCGCATGATGTACAGCCGCGGCGTGCCGCGCCCCAACTCCAGCGGCGCATCGGCCACGCCATAGGGCGTGCCGTCCTCTCCTGGCTCGATCAGCGTGCCGAAGGGCGCGATATTGGCCGCCGTCGCGGGTTCGGCCTTCAGGCGCAGAATGGTCGTGGTCATGCGGCGTCGCTTTCGATCTCGCGGTGCGTATCGGCCATCAGGCGGGCCCAGTCGGCCTCCTGCTGGTCCAGGAAGAGCCGCTGTCGCACGCCTTCGACCACGCGGGGAAGCACGAATTTCATCCCGGAATTGGAGGTGGCGACCGGCCCCAGTGTCAGCCCCGCGCCCGCCATGCCCGAGGCGATGCGCGAAAGCCAGGGCGCGGCCCCCGGCACACGCTCCTGGAAGCTGCCATCGAGCGCCAGATAGGGTGCGCCGCCCAGGCGCGGGTTTTCCTGGCCGGGCGGTGGCGTGAAGCGGTCGCGCCACATCGCCGCATGCTGGGCGATGCCGGTCAGTGCCGGGATTTCGGCCATCGCCACGCGCATGCCGGTGCCGGCCACCACGCGGTCCACCGCCATGCGTTTCGTGCCGGAGGTGATCTCAATCTCCGTGCCCGTCCAGCGCAGGGAATCCCAAGGAAAATCGGTGATGACCGAGAAGCCGGGCAGGGCATGCGCGCGCTCCCAGGTGGGGCGTGGCGGCGGCTGACCGATGGCGAGAAGATGCGACATGGTGGCCCATTTCACCGCATCGGGCAGGTGCATGTAGTGGGCCAGATAGCCCGCATTCTCCATCCAGCGGCGCGGGTTGGAGAGCGGCATGGTGGGCCGGCGCACGCTGATGCTGGCGGTGGCGGCGCCATTCTCCAGCGCGGCGATGGCGACATCGAAGGCACTGGCGCCGGCGCCGAGCACGGCCACGCGCTGCCCCTTCAGGATGGCGGGGTCGAAGCATTCATTGGCGTGCAGCGCGCGGCCCTCGGGCAGGTGCTGCATGACCGCGGGCAATTCGGTGCGGCCGGCGCCGGATGCGCCCATCGCCAGCACGACATTGCGCGCGAAGATTTCGCGCGGGCCGTCATCGGTCTCGAAGCCCAGGCGCAGCAGGCTTGCGTCGACGGGTTCCAGCGCCACCAGTTTCCAGCCATTGCGCACCGGCAGTTCCAGCGTGCGCCGATACCAGACCAGGTAGTCCATCCAGGCGGTGCGCGGGATACGGAACAGCGCGTCCCAGGCGCCAGCGCCGTGCTGCGCCTCCCACCAGGCGCGGAAGGACAAGGCGGGCAGGCCCATATCAGGGCCGGTGAGGTATTTCGGCGTGCGCAGGATCTGCATGCGCGCAAACGTCACCCAGGGGCCTTCGCGGCCTTCGGGGGCGGCATCGAAGCAGGCGACGCGCGTGACGCGTTCGCGCATGAGAGACGCGGTGACCGCGAGCCCGAACTGGCCCGCGCCGATCACCGCGCAGTCGAGCGCTGTGGTGCCATCGGGCGCGGTGCGCGCATCCACCCAAGGCGTGGCCGGGTAGGAGAGCATGTCGAGTTCGCGCCGCGCCTGCGCGGCCAGCCTTTCCAGCGCGATCATGCCAGGGTGATCCCGGCGCGGCGGACGACATCCTCATAGATCGCAAAGTCGCGGCGCATGCCGGCGGCGAAATCCACGGCCCCCTCGGCCAGGATGGTGAAGCCGATCTCCGACAGACGCTGTGCGGTCGCGGGCTCGCGCACCAGGGTCAGGAAGGCGGCCTCCAGCGCGGCGATCACCGGCGCGGGGGTGGCTGCCGGCACCACCACGCCGGTCCAGGTGTTGGAGAGCACATCGGCGAAGCCGAGCTCGGCCATGGTCGGCGCGTCGATGCGCGGATGCCGCGCCGCGGCCGCGATGCCGAGTGCGCGCATATGCCCAGCCGCCACCTGCTGGAACACGCCGGGCAGGTTCATGAACATCGCATCCACGCGGCCGGCGATCAGATCCGCATAGGCGGGCGGGCCGCCGCGATAGGGGATGTGCGTGGCCTCGAACCCGGCCAGCAGGCGGAACTGCTCGAAGCCCAGATGGTTGGACGTACCCTGGCCATAGGAGGCGAAGGAGATGCCGCCGCGCCGCGCCCGCACGGCCGCGAGAAAGCCCTGGAAATCCGCCGCGACCGAAGGGTTGCACACCAGCACATGCGGCACGATGCCAAGCCGCGCCACCGGCGCGAAATCGGCAAAGACGCGATAGGGCAGGCGGGTGCCGTGCAGCACCTGGTTGATCAGCGTGGAGTTCGCGGCCAGCCCCAGCGTCAGGCCATCGGGTGTGGCGCGGGCTGCGGCCTCGGTGCCGATGACGGTGCCGCCGCCGGGGCGATAGTCGATCACCAAGGGCTGGCCCATCAGGGCCGCGAAGCCTGGTTGCAGCGCGCGGAACATCGCATCCGACGCACCGCCAGGCGCGATCGGCAGGATCATGGTGACCGGCTGGCGCGGCCGCCAATCGGCGGCGATGCCCAGGCGTGGGGCAGCCAGCAGCGCTGGCAGCGCAAGCATTGTGCGGCGGGT
>JAIXVH010000404.1 GCA_027483125.1 Acetobacteraceae bacterium
GGCGGTGATCCCGGTGAATGATGGCTGGGCGATCGCCGACATCAATGTCGGCATCCTCTACCTCTTCGCGGTGTCCTCGCTGGGCGTCTACGGGATCATCATCGCGGGCTGGGCGAGCAATTCGAAATACGCCTTCCTGGGCGCGCTGCGCAGCGCGCCGCAGATGGTCAGCTACGAGGTCTCGATGGGCTTCGTCATCGTGACCGTGCTGCTCTGCGTGGGCAGCCTGAACCTGACGGAGATCGTGCGCGCGCAACAGAACCTCTGGTTCGCGATCCCGCTCTTCCCGATGTTCGTGATCTTCTTCATCAGCACCCTGGCCGAGACCAACCGCGCCCCCTTCGACCTGCCCGAAGGCGAGAGCGAATTGGTCGCCGGCTTCTTCGTCGAATACAGTTCGATGTCCTTCGCGCTGTTCTTCCTCGGCGAATACGCGAACATGATCCTGATGTGCGCGTTGACCACCATCCTGTTCCTGGGTGGCTGGTATCCGCCGCTGGATATCGCGGCGCTGAATTGGATTCCCGGCCCGATCTGGTTCGCTTTGAAGGTCGCGGCCTTGCTGTTCGTGTTCATCTGGGTGCGCGCGACCTTCCCGCGCTACCGCTATGACCAGCTGATGCGCCTGGGTTGGAAGGTGTTCCTGCCTTTCAGCCTGGTGTGGCTTGTGATCACGGCGGGTGTCCTGAAACTGACGGGGTGGCTGCCGGCATGATGAGCCTCGACAAGACCGCGCGCGCCTTCCTGCTGGCCGAACTGGTCAGCGGCATGGCGCAGACCTTCCGGCAGATGTTTCGCCCCAAGGCGACGCTGAACTACCCCTATGAAAAGGCGCCGCAATCGCCGCGCTTCAAGGGTGAGCACGCGCTGCGTCGCTACCCCAATGGCGAAGAACGCTGCATCGCCTGCAAGCTGTGCGAGGCGGTCTGCCCCGCCCAGGCCATCACCATCGAGGCCGAGCCGCGCGAAGACGGCAGCCGCCGCACCACGCGCTACGACATCGACATGACCAAGTGCATCTATTGCGGGTTGTGCGAGGAAGCCTGCCCGGTGGACGCCATCGTGGAAGGCCCGAACTTCGAATTCGCGACCGAGACGCGCGAAGAGCTGATGTACGACAAGGACCGGCTGCTCGCGAATGGCGACCGCTGGGAGCCGGAGATCGCCAAGCGTCTCGAACTGGATGCGCCCTACCGATGATCGCCTTCGCCTTCTACCTCTTCGCGGCCGTGCTGGTGGCATCCGCCGTGATGGTCGTGACATCGCGCAATCCGGTGCATTCGGTGCTGTACCTGATCCTGGCCTTCTTCAATGCCGCCGCCCTGTTCCTGATCGCAGGCGCAGAGTTCCTCGCGATGTTGCTGGTGATTGTCTATGTCGGCGCGGTCGCGGTGCTGTTCCTCTTCGTGGTGATGATGCTCGACATCGACTTCTCCGCGATGCGAGAGGGCTTCCAGCGCTATGCGCCCTTCGGCGCGGTGGTGGGTGCGATCCTGTTCATCGAGTTGCTGCTGGTGATGGCGCTGTGGCGCTTCGCGCCGGATGCCGCGGATCTGCGCCTCTCCCCCACACCCGCCGGCGTGCAGAACACCGAGGCCATCGGCCGCGTGCTCTACACGGACTACATCTACCTCTTCCAAATCTCCGGCCTGATCCTGCTGGTCGCGATGATCGGCGCGATCGTGCTGACGCTGCGCGACCGGCCCGGCACCAAGCGGCAGAATGTCAGCGCGCAGCTCGCACGCGTGGGCGCGGTGGAAAGCGCCAACCCCGCGCTGGGCCAAGGGATCGCCGCGGATGACATCATCCGCCCGCGCATCCCCGAACCACCAGCACCGAAGAAGATCGAGCACCATGGGGGCCATCACTGATGTTCGAAATCGGCCTCGCCCACTATCTGACTGTCAGTGCGATTCTCTTCGTGCTTGGCGTGTTCGGCATCTTCATGAACCGCAAGAACGTCATCGTCATTCTGATGAGCGTGGAGCTGATCCTGCTCTCCGTCTCGCTGAACCTGGTCGCGTTTTCCTCGCGGCTGGATGACTTGGCGGGGCAGATTTTCGCGATGTTCATTCTGACGGTCGCGGCGGCCGAAGCGGCCATCGGGCTTGCCATCGTCGTCATCTATTTCCGCAATCGCGGTACGATCGAAGTCGAGGATATCTCGGCGCTGAAAGGTTGAGGGCATGTTCGTAGGCGCGGTATTCTTCCCGCTGCTGGGAGCCTGCATCAGCGGCTTCCTCGGACGATGGATCGGCGACAAGGCGGCGCAATGGTCCACCGTCGTGTGCATGGCGCTGGCCGCACTCTGCGGCGCACTCGCGTTCTGGGAAGTCGCGCTGAATGCGCGCCCGGAAACCGTGATGCTGCTGACCTTCCTGGATGTGGGTGACCTCGATATCAGCTGGGCGCTGCGATATGACACGCTGAGCGTGGTGATGGTCGCGATGATCACGCTGATCTCCACGCTCATCCACCTCTACTCCGTGGGCTATATGCACCACGACGCGACGCCCTCGCGCTTCTTCGCCTACCTGTCGCTCTTCACCTTCATGATGCTGATGCTGGTGACCGCCGATAACCTGGTGCAGCTATTCTTCGGCTGGGAAGGTGTCGGCCTCGCGAGCTACCTGCTCATCGGCTACTGGTACGAGAAGGACAGCGCCAATGCCGCGGCGATGAAGGCCTTCATCGTGAATCGCGTGGGCGACCTGTTCTTCATGCTGGGCATGGCGCTGACCTTCTACACCTTCGAAAGCATCGAGTTCTCGGCGATCTTCGCCGCCGCCGCGAACCACGCGAACACCACCTTCATGGGCATCCCCGCGCTGGAATTGATCGCGCTGCTGTTCTTCCTGGGCGCCTGCGGCAAGTCGGCGCAATTGGGCCTGCACACATGGTTGCCGGATGCGATGGAAGGCCCCACGCCGGTCTCCGCGCTGATCCACGCCGCGACCATGGTGACCGCCGGCGTCTTCCTGATGGCGCGCATGTCGCCGGTGATGGAATACGCGCCGACCGCGCTGGTCATCGTCACCATCGTGGGCGCATCGACGGCGCTGTTCGCGGCCACCATCGGCTGCGTGCAGAACGACATCAAGCGCATCATCGCCTACTCCACCTGCTCGCAGCTTGGGTACATGTTCGCCGCGGCCGGCCTCGGGCTTTACCAGGTCGCGGTGTTCCACCTCATCACGCATGCCTTCTTCAAGGCGCTGCTGTTCCTGGGCGCGGGCAGCGTGATCCACGCCATGTCCGACGAGCAGGACATCCGCAAAATGGGCGGTATCTGGAAGAAGATTCCGGTCACCTATGTGGTGATGTGGATCGGCTCCCTCGCTCTGGCGGGCATCCCGATTTTCGCGGGCTACTATTCGAAGGATGCCATCCTGGAAGGCGCCATTGCCGCGCATTCCACCGGCGGGTTGTTCGCCTTCGCCTGCATGGTGGCGGCCGCCTTCCTGACCGCCTTCTACTCCTGGCGCCTGCTCATCCTGACCTTCCACGGCGCGCCGCGCGCGGACCATCACACGATGGAGCACGTGCATGAAAGCCCTTGGGTCATGCTGGTGCCGCTGCTGGTGCTGGCCGTCGGCGCGGTCATCACCGGCTTCACCCTGAAGCCCTATTTCATCGGTGACCTGCAAACCGCCTTCTGGAACGGCGCGATCTTCAACCTGCCCGCCAAGCACATGATGGAAGCGCTGCACCACGCGCCCGAATGGGTGCCGACATTGGCGAAAATCACCGCCGGTTCCGGAATCGCGCTGGCCTTCGCGCTGTACATGTTCGCGCCGCATATTCCCGGCCGCATCGTCGCCGCCGCACCCGGGCTGTACCGCTTCCTGCTGAACAAGTGGTATTTCGACGAGTTCTACGACCGCTTCATCGTGCAGCCCCTGCGCCGCCTCTCTGTCACCCTGTGGCAGGTGGGCGATGCGAAGATCATCGACGGCATGCCCAATGGCGCGGCGCAACTGGTGGCCGATGCCGGGCGTGGGGCCATGCGCCTGCAATCGGGCCGCGTCGCGACCTATGCTTTCGCGATGATCA
>JAIXVH010000209.1 GCA_027483125.1 Acetobacteraceae bacterium
CCGGTGGTGAACCCGGCGACCGGCGAGCAGGTCGCCACCGCGGCTTACGGTGAGGCCGCGGATGTCGATGCCGCCGTGCAGGATGCCGCGCGCGCGCAGAAGGAATGGGCCAAGACGCCCGCCCGCAAGCGTGGCGCGCTGGTGCATGCTTGCGCCGCGATCCTGAAGGAACACCAGGATGAGCTGGGCCGGCTGATCGCGCTCGAGACCGGCAAGGCGCTGCGCACCGAAAGCCGCGTGGAAGCCGGCGTGGTCGCCGACATCTTCGAATTCTTCGGCGGCCTGGGCAGCGAATTGAAGGGCGAGAGCGTGCCCTTCGCGCCGAATGTGCTGTCGGTGACGGTGCGCGAACCCTTGGGCGTGGTCGGTGCCATCATCCCCTGGAACGTGCCGATGCTGCTGATGGCGCTGAAGGTCGCGCCGGCGCTGGTGGCGGGCAATACGGTGGTGGTGAAGTCGGCCGAGGAAGCGCCGCTCGCCGTGATGCGCATCTGCGAGCTGATGAACCGCGTGCTGCCGCCGGGCTGCTTTAACATCATCTCGGGCTTCGGCCCGGAATGCGGCGCGCCGCTGGTGATGCACCCCAAGGTGCGCAAGGTGACCTTCACCGGCAGCGTGGAGACCGGGAAGATCGTCGCCAAGGCAGCCTCCGAAAAGCTGGTTCCGGTCACGCTGGAACTGGGCGGCAAGTCGCCGATGATCGTCTTCGCCGATTGCGATTTCGAGAAGACGGTGGCCGGCGCGCTGACCTCCATGCGCTTCACCCGCCAGGGGCAGAGCTGCACGGCAGCGAGCCGCATCTATGTCGAACGCCCGATCTTCGATGAGTTCGTGGCCCGCATGAAGGCCGCGGTGAACGGCATGGTCATGGGCGACCCGCTGGACGAGAAGACCGATATCGGCACCATCATCAGCCAGGGCCAGTTCGAGAAGGTCCAGGGCTTCATCGATGAGGGCAAGGCCACACCCGGCGCCACAGCGCATGAATGCAGCGCCATGCCGTCGGACCCCGCGCTGAAGAAGGGGCTGTTCCTGCGCCCGGTGATCTTCACCGGCCTTGATGCCTCGTCGCGCCTGGTGCGCGAGGAGATTTTTGGCCCGGTCACCGTGATCCAGCCCTTCGACGACCCGGAAGCGGTGCTGGCCGCCGCGAATGACAGCGAATACGGCCTGGCCGCCTCGCTCTGGACCAACAATCTGAAGGTGGGCCTCGATCTCGCGCACCGGCTGGAAGCGGGGCTGGTGCAGATCAACCAGAACCTGGTGGTGCAGGCCAATCTTTCCTATGGCGGCGTGAAGTCCTCGGGCCTCGGCAAGGAAGCCAGCCTGGAGGCGATGCTCGAGCACTTCACCCACAAGAAGACGATTATGGTCAACATGGCCTGATTGTCCGGATTGCGCAGGGCATGATCGGCGGCGTGGGCGGGCAGCGCTGATGCGCTGCGACGCAGCGCGGGTATGGTGAACATGGCCTGAGCGGCCGAACAGCCTGACGCAGGGGCGGAACTGGTCTAGCATCCGCCCATGCGCCTGCTTGTTGTCGAAGACAGCCCCGATCTCGCCCAACAGCTTCGCGCCGCGCTGGCCGAGGCCGGCTTCGCTGTCGATCTCGCCATGGATGGCGAGGAGGGGCTGCATCTGGGCAGCAACGAACCCTATGACGCGGTGGTGCTGGATCTGGGTCTGCCGCGCCTGGATGGCCTGTCCGTGCTGCGCCGCTGGCGCGAGGCAGACCGCGCGATGCCGGTGATTTTGCTGACCGCGCGCGACAGCTGGACCGAGAAGGTCGCCGGGCTGAATGCCGGCGCCGATGACTACCTGGCCAAGCCCTTCGTCATGGCCGAACTCATCGCACGGCTGAACGCGCTGATCCGCCGCGCCGTGGGTGTCGCCAAGCCCGAACTGGTGTTCGGCGATGTCCGCGTGGACACCGCCGCGCGCACCGTCATGCGCAAGGGCGCGGCCGTGCGGCTGACGGCGATGGAATACGGCATGCTGGCCTATCTGGCGCTGAATGCCGGCCGGCCGGTCTCCAAGACGGAACTGACCGAGCATCTTTACGCCCAGGATTTCGACCGTGATTCCAACACGCTGGAGGTCATCGCCGGCCGTATCCGCCGCAAGCTGGGCGATGGGCTGATCGAGACCATCCGCGGCCAGGGCTATCGCATGGTGCCGCCGGGATGACGGCGCAGGCCATTGTCGTGCGCGGCTCCATCACGCGCCGCCTGGCCTTGACGGTGGCGCTATGGGTGGCGCTGGGCCTCGGCGTCACCGGCTATTTCGTGCTGCGCATGGCCGCCGAGCAGATCGAGGAAGCGGCCGACCAGCGCATGGTCTCGCTGCTGGACGCGATCATCGCCGCCGCTGTGCTGGATCCGGTGCGCGGGCCGATCCTGGCGCGGCCGGTCAGCGAGCCGGAATTCGAACGCCCGCTCTCCGGCCATTACTGGCAGATGACCGGGCCGGGAGGCATCGTGAATACCTCCCGTTCGCTGTGGGACCAGCGGCTGCCTGCGGCCCGCCCCGACGGGCCCGCCCGCAACGAGGACATCATCGGCCCGCGCAGCGAACCGCTGCGGCTGCTCGAACGCCATGTCGAGCTGGAGGCACGCTTCGGCACGCCGCGCTTCCAGACGGTCACGGTGCAGGTGGCCGTCACCCGCGTGCCCACCGATGAGGAGATCAGGCGCCTGCGCCAGGGCCTGGTGCTGGCCTTCCTGGGCCTGGGTGCCGCGCTGGTGGGCGCGGTCGCGCTGCTGGTTGTCTGGGCGCTGGCACCACTGAAGCGCACGCAGGAGGAGGTGGCCGAAGTCCGCGCCGGCCAACGCGAGCATGTGGATGTGACGGCACCTTCGGAACTGGCGCCGCTGGTCAACGAGATCGAGGCGCTGATCGAGCAGAACCGCGCCACGCTGGACCGCGCGCGCACCCATGTGGGCAATCTGGCGCATGCGTTGAAGACGCCGATCGCGGTGCTGCGCAACGCGCTGGAGCGCGAGGATATCGCGGCCGCCCGCACGCAGTCGGCCATGCTGGAGCGCCTGGTGCAGCACCATCTTCGCAGGGCCCGGGCCGGCGCGCTGGCGGGCTCGGCCGGGGCGGAGGCCTCGCCTTTGGTCGCGGCGCAGACCTTGGCGACCGCATTGCGGCGGCTGTTCGGCGCCCGCGGCATCGACATCGCCGCCAAGGGCCAGCAGGCCGCCCGGGTCCGCGCCGACAGCCAGGACGTGACGGAAATGCTGGGCAACCTGATGGAAAACGCCTGCAAATGGGCGAAATCACGCGTCGAGGTGCGGGTGCGCGCCGCGCGGCCCGGCATTGTGACCATCGAGGTCGAGGATGACGGTCCAGGCCTGGCCGAGGGCCAGGATGCGGCCGCGCTCGCACGCGGCGTGCGGCTCGACGAGGCAGCCCCCGGCAGCGGTCTGGGGCTGGCGATCGTGGTGGACCTGGCCGGGCTTTACGGTGGCACGCTGGTGCTGGACCGCGGGCAGCGGTTGGGCGGGCTGCTGGCGCGGCTGGAACTGCCCGGGCGCGTGGCGGGCTGATCAGCCCTCGCTCAGCAGGATCTCCAGCGCGAATTCCAGTTCGGCCGCGATGATCGCGCGTTGCGCCATGTCGGGCACGGGCGCGCCTATGGGTGGGGCTTCGGCCAGTGTCGCGCGCAGTTCCGCGGCCAGGCGCAGCAGCGCGGCCGGGCGGTCTGTGGCATGCGCCGCACCGGCGCGCAGCGAGAGGATCAGCGCCTGCCGGACGGCGGCGCGCAAGGAGGCATCATCGGACATGCCGGCGGTATGACGCCGCATGGTTAGCAAAGCCTTGTTATGCCGTGGCATCAGGCGCGCGGATGCAGCCCGTCCTCGATCAGGCCGCACAGCACATGGCCCAGGGTGATATGCGCCTGCTGTACCAGCGCGGTCGCGGCGGCGGGGATGCGCGCGGGCAGCACCGGGTCGGCGCGCAGCTGCGCCAGCACCGCGATGGATGCGTCCAGATGCGCAGCGAGATCCATGCCGGCTGCCAGCGCGCTCACACCCATTGCCCGCGCAGGAAACCCAGCGCCGGCAAAGGCTGCCAGCTGCGCGGCAGGTCGGCGCGGCGGATCGGCGCCACGGTGTAGTTGGGCACCGGCTGGCCCTGGCGGCGCAGGAAATCGGCGTAGCTGCGCACCTGCTCGGTGCGCCAGGCC
>JAIXVH010000153.1 GCA_027483125.1 Acetobacteraceae bacterium
GGAGGGCGGCCCGCCCACCCGCACCTCGCCGCAGATCCTCGATATCGGCACCGGGCTATGGGCGGCGCTCGGCGTGGTGGCGGCGCTGCATCGCAGGCGCGATACCGGGCGTGGCGGGCGCGTCGATGCCTCGCTGCTGGAGACCGCGCTGGGCTGGATGGGGCCGCATTTCGCGGGGTTTTCCGTCAGCGGACAGAACCCGAAGCGGCACCTCTCGGGCAATCCCAATACGGTGGTGTTCCAGGCCTTCCCCACCGCCACGCAGCCCATCATGGTGGCGGCCGCGAATGACCGGCTATTCGTGAAGCTCTGCGGCGTGATGGAGATTGCCGCCGATGATCCGCGCTTCGCCACCAACCGGCTGCGGGTCGCGAACAAGGCGGCTCTACTGGCGATACTGGAGCCGCGCTTCGCCGCGCAAGCCGCCGATCACTGGCTGGGCTTGCTGAACGCGGCCGGTGTGCCCTGCGGGCCGGTGAACACCATCTCGGCCATGGCGGTGGATGCGCAGGTGGCCGCACTCGGCGCACTGGAAGCCTGGGGCGAGGTGACCGCGACCGGCCTGCCGATCAACCTGGATGGCCGGAAGCCGCGGGCGGCGCGTGGCGCACCAGCCATCGGTGAACACACTGCGGAAATCCTGCGCGAGGCGGGTCTCGATTAACCCCGCCGGGCTTCGTCTTCCTCGCGCTGCAACTTCGTCGCGAGCTTCCAGGCGGCCGAGCGCATCCTCTCCAGCTCCGCGTTTCCGCCCTCGAGCATCAGGTCGTTCAACGAGCCATTGCCGCCGAACATGGCCAGGAAGCGGTCCAGCCCCCCGGCATCGGAGGCTTCCACGGCAGCGCGGCTGCGGCTGACCGATGTGGCCCAATAGGTCGCGCCATGGGCGGCCAAATGCTGTTCGAGACGGCGCAGCAGAGCGACGAATGCCGCGACCTCGGGGTGTAGCGCGCTAGCCGCGCACATCCGTCCGGAACACCTTGCTGACGATCCGCCAGCCCTCGGCCAGCTTCAGCAGCACCAGGCAATCGGTGAAGAAGCGCGGCGGGATGGCGCAGTTCAGTTTCACCACCACCATGTCCGGCCCGGCGAGGTCGATCGACAGGATACGATCATGCCGCGACAGCGACTGCGCGGCGGGCGCGGGGCGGCTGCGCACCATCGCGATCCACTCCGCTCGCGGCATCACTGCCAGCGTGCCATCGGGCTTCACGCTGCGCAGATCGGCCTGCGGGTGGAAGGATGCGGCGAGCTTTTCGGCATCGCCCTCATACAGCCCGTCCAGATAGGTCTGTACCACCGCCTGGATAGCGTCCAGGGCACGCGGGTCCAGCGTGCCACTGCGCACGGCATGGATATCGAGCATCTGCGGCTCCTTCACGGCCTCTGCATCCGGCAGTAAAGCTGGTTGTGACGGAGGGAACAAGAATGATGTCCGCGACGCGCCGCACGCTTCTGGCCACCCCGCTGCTGCTGCCAGGCCTGGCCCGCGCGCAGGCTTGGCCCGCGCGGCCCATCCGCGTGATCGTTCCCTATGCCGCGGGCGGCGGCACCGACATCCTGACCCGCGCCCTGGGCGAGGCGCTGCGCCCGCATCTGCCGCAGCCCTTCGTGGTGGAGAATCGCGCCGGCGCCGCCGGTGTTGTCGGCACTGAGGCCGTGCTGCGCGCGGAACCTGACGGGCATGCGCTGGCCGTCGTGGTCTCCACCCATGTCGTCAACCGCCACACCCTGGCGCAAATGCCCTTCGACCCGCTGCGCGACGTGACGCCGGTGGCCATGCTGGCGCGCAACACCATGATGCTCGCGGCCTCCGCCGCCCTGCCCTTCACCGACCTGCCCGGCCTGGCCGCGCATGCGCGGGCCAATCCGCGCGCACTCTCCACCGGCAGCACGGAGGCGCTGTCGCAATTCCTGGGCCAGGAGATGGCGCGCCGCCTCAGCGTGGACATCCCTGATGTGCAGTACCGCTCCGGCGGGCAGTTGATGACGGACATTGTCGCCGGCCACCTGCCGCTGGGCTGGACCAGTACCGCGAGCGTGATGCCGCATATGCAGACCGGGCGCGCGCGGTTGATCGCGGCCAGCACAGCGACGCGCACGCCCTTCTTCCCCGATGTGCCCACGGCGCAGGAACAGGGGCTGGCGGAATTCGACCTCTCCGGCTGGGTGGCGATGTTGGCACCGCGCGGCCTGCCGGATGCCGTGGCCGCGCGCATCAACGCCGCATTGGCGCTGGCCTTCGCCGACACCGCCTTCCGCCAGCGCCTGACAACGCTGGGCATCGAGGCCGATCTGCGCGGCCCCGAACCGCTCGCCGCCGCGATGGCGCGCGAGGACCGCATCTGGGCTGCCGCCGCCGCGGCCGGCCATATCCAACGGCAATAGGAACACCATGCCCAACCCAGCCCTGAAAGCCGCCTTCGACGCCGGCAAGTTCATCGTCGCCCCCGGCGTGTTCGACGGCATCTCGACGCTCGTCGCCGATCGCATGGGCTTCGACTGCCTGTATGTGACGGGCTTCGGCACCGTGGCCTCGCATCTGGGCGTGGCCGATGCCGGCATCGCCACCTACACCGACATGGTCAGCCGCGTCGGCCGCTTCGCGCAGCTGGCGAAAACACCGGTGATCGCGGATGCCGATACCGGCTATGGCGGGCTGCTGAATGTGCGCCACACGGTGATGGGCTACGAGGCCGCGGGCGTCTCGGGCATCCAGCTGGAAGACCAGGAAGTGCCGAAGAAATGCGGGCACACGCCGGGACGCCGCGTGATCCCGGCGGAAGAGATGGTGCTGAAGATCAAGGTCGCCGTCGAAGCCCGGCGCGATCCCAATTTCCTGATCGTCGCGCGCACCGATGCGCGCACGGGGTTGGGCCTGGAGGAAGCGATCCGCCGCGGGCGCATGTATGGCGATGCGGGCGCGGATATCGTGTTCATCGAAAGCCCGGAGAGCGAAGCCGAGATGATCGAAGTCGGCCGCAGCATCAACAAGCCGCTGCTGTCCAACTGCGTGGAAGGCGGCCGCACGCCCATCCTGCCAGCCGCGCGGCTGAAGGAGATCGGGTATAGCATCGCGATCTATCCGGCCGCCGGTTTTCTCGCCGCCGCCGCCGCGCTGGAGCGCGCCTATTCGCATCTGCGCGAACACGGTGACAGCGTGGCGCTGGGCGATCCGTATGGCTTTTCGCGCATGACCGATCTGATGGGCTTCCCCGAGGTCTGGGAATTCGACAAGCGCTGGGCGGTGACGCCATGAATCAGGTGCGCGCCCTCGTCTTCGACGTGTTCGGCACGGTGGTGGATTGGCGCAGCGGCGTGGCCCGCGCCATCGCGCCCTTCCTGGCGGCGCATGGCCGCACCGATCTGGATGCCTTCGCGCTGGCCGATGCCTGGCGCCGCCAATACCAGCCCGCGATGGAGGAAGTGCGCTCCGGCCGGCGCCCCTTCACGCGGCTGGATGTGCTGCACCGGGAGAACCTGGAGAAGGTCATGCAGGCGCAGGGCATCAACGCTGCCGCGCAGGATCTGGATGCGCTGAACCTGGCCTGGCACGCGCTCGACCCCTGGCCCGATGTGCTGCTCGGCCTGCATCGGCTGCGGCGGCGTTTCTTTCTGGCCCCCCTGTCCAACGGCAATATCCTGCTGCTGGCGAACATGGCCAAGCGCGCCGGCATTCCCTGGGATGCGATCCTGGGCGCGGAGCCAGCACGCGCCTACAAGCCGCAGCCCGAGGCCTATCTGAACACCGCCGATATCCTGGGCATGCGCCCCGATGAGGTCTGCCTGGTGGCAGCACATAACGGTGACCTGCGCGCCGCGCGCAAGGCCGGGCTTGCCACCGCCTTCATCCCGCGCGTCACTGAGCACGGTGCCGGCCAGAGCATCGACCTGACCGCGGAGGACCCATGGGATTGCGTGGCGGACGACTTCATCGATTTGGCGCGGCGCTTGGGCTGCTGATCGCGCTCGCGGCCCCCGCCGCGGCGCAGCAGGAACAGGTGCTGGACGCGGTGGGCCCGCATCGGCTGTTGATGCGCGAGACCACGGAAGGCGGGCATGCGCTGATCGTCGCCAACCAGGGCACGCGGCGCCAGGCCATGGCGGCCGATCAACGCTTCGAGGTGGTGCAGCGCGCCACCATCGGCAGCACGCCATTGCTGGTTGTGCGCGGCTGGACTGGCGGCGCCTATTGCTGCTTCACGCTGCACGTCTTCCAGCGCACGCCGCGCGGCTATGCCATCGCGGGCAGCTTCGTCACCGGCAAGAACGAGAATGCCGTGCTGCGCGTGCAGGACATGCTGGCCTCGGTGCCCGATGGCGCCTTTGACTTCTGGGATGTGCTCGCGGGCCGCGCCACCGATCTCTCGCCACCCATCACCCTGCGCCTGACACAAGGGCGCCTGCGCGCCGATGCCGAGGCGATGCGCCGGCCAGTGGAAGATGCGCTGGGCCAGGCCTGCACCACGCTCGGCCAGAACCAGGATCGCCGCGTACCGCATTTCACCACATTGGAAGAGGCGCTGCGCGGATTGCCGGCCGGCGGTTGGGGGACAGAACCAGGCGGCGCGGAATGGCGCCCCGAAGCGGAGATTCCGCGCCGTGCGCTATGTCTGCTTTACGCCGGTCATGGCGAGGCGGCGCTGGCCGTCATGGCTGCCTGGCCATCCACACGCCGGCATGGCGATGTGGCCTTGCGCCA
>JAIXVH010000207.1 GCA_027483125.1 Acetobacteraceae bacterium
CCAAGATCCAGTTCGCCGGCACCAGCGGCGTGACGCAGTTCAGCCAGCTCGCGCTCAACAGCGCCGGCGGCAACACGCAGGTGGAATTCGGCGGCTTCGCCATCCTGGTGTTTGGCATGGCCAGCATGACGGCCGCGGACTTCATCTTCGGCTGAGCACCGCGGCCTCATCGGCCTCGCTCACCGGCATCACCGCGATCTCCGCCAGGCTCACCGGCTTGACCGGGTTGCGCGCGCGCAGCGGCGCAACCTTTGATGGCTCCACACCGCGCGCGGCCGCGATGGTCTCGACCAGGGTCAGCGCGCATTGCCGGCCCTGGCACGGCCCCATGCCGCAGCGCAGGAAGGCCTTGGTCTGGTTGGGGCCGGTCGCACCCGCCCGCGCGGCGTCGATCAGCGCCTGGCCCGTCACCTCCTCGCAGCGGCAGGCGATGGCATCGGGCGCTGCGCGGCGTTGCGCGGGGCTGGGCAGGTAGAGCGCATCCAGGAAGGCGCGGCCCCTGCCCCAGGCCGCGCGCCGCTTTTGCCAGCGCACGGCGCGGCCATCGCGCGCAGCGGCATCGATCCGCCCCAGCGCGTACAAGGCGGCGAGTGCGGCGATGCGCCCGGAACACTCGGCCGCCTCCGCGCCCGCAATCCCCGCGCCATCACCGGCCACCGCGATGCCAGGCACCGAGCTTTCGCCCCAAGCATCGGTCACAGGCGTGAAGCAGGCCTGATCCTCGCGCCACTCCAGCGCGCAGCCGGCGGCCTGGGCCAGGTTCACATGCGGCACCACGCCCTGATGCAGCAGCACGTGGTCAGCCAGCGCCTCGCCGCGCGGCCAGGTCACGCGCAGCTCATCGCCGGCCTGTTCGATGCGCAGAGAGGCTGCGCGCTTGACCGGCACCGCGCGCAAGCGCCGCAGCAGCGCCAGCCCTTTCCAGCCATAATGGGATACCAGGAAGCCCGGCAGTTGCGGCAATGCCCGCCACATATTGCCCGCCGGCCGGGTCTCCAGGATCAGCGCCGGCGGCGCGCCGGCCGCGATCGCCTGCGCCGCATAGAGCCACAGCAAAGGCCCCTGCCCGGCCAGCACCACCCTGCCCTGCGGCACCAGGCCCTGCGCCTTGAGCATGGTCTGCGCCGCACCCACGGTCATCACGCCCGGCAGCGTCCAACCCGGAACCGGCATCGGCCGTTCCAGCGCGCCAGTGGCGATGATCACGCGCCGCGCCTCGACCATCCGCGCCACGCCGGACACCGAAAAGCCCAGTGTGGCACCGGGGTCGAGATGCCAGATGGTCGCACCGGGGATGTATTCGGCATCCGTCCCGCGCGCCGCCTCGAACAGCTTGCGTGCTGGCCGATAGCTGCGCGCCAACAGCTTCAGCGGCTCGGCAATGCCGCGATAGACCTGTCCTCCAGCTGCGGCGTTTTCATCCAGCCACAACACCCGCGCACCGTTGCTGCCCCCTTGGCCCGCCAGTTCCGCCACCGCCGCCATGCCGGCAGGCCCCGCGCCGAGGACGGCCACATCATACATCGCGCTTGCCCCGCTGCCGGCGCACCACCATGCCAGGCGTCAGCGCCACCATGCAGCCTTGCCGGTTGGCCACGCCGTCGATCTCCACGAGGCAATCAAAGCACACGCCCATCATGCAATAGGGGCCGCGCGGCGCGCCGCTGACCGCGGTATCGCGCGGGGCGCGTACGCCCAGCGCCAACAGCGCCGCGGCCACGCTGTCGCCCGCCCGGCCCTGCACCGCCTCGCCCTCGAAGGTGAAGGCGATGGGTGCTGACTCACGCAGCCTGCGGAACATCGAACCTCCGTGCGGAAAACGGCGCCAGCGTAGGGTCCAGACGCCCCGCCGCGATCATCGGCGCCAGCAATTCGGAATGCGCGGCCGCCAGCGTCACGCCCGAATGGCAGGTGGCGACGAAGGCGCCGGGTGTGGCGACCGACTGGTCATAGATCGGGAAACCATCGGGCGACATCACCCGCAGCCCGGCCCATGTGCGCACCACATTCAGCCCGCCCAGGACCGGGAACATCCGCTGCGCCCGCTGCGCCATGACGGCGATGATGCCGGGGCCGGTGCGGGTGTCGGCCGGCTCTTCCTCCTTGCTGTCGCCGATCATCACGCCGCCCTCGTCGGTCTGGCGCACGGTGATGGTGGCGTGGTGCAGGAAGGGTGCGGCCTTTTCCGTCACCAGGATCTGCCCGCGCTGCGGCCGCACCGGCGCGGCAAGTCCCACCATGGGCGCCAGCCGCGCATTGCCCAGCCCCGCGGCCAGCACCACGCGCGCCGCCGCGATGTCACGGCCCGCGCAGCGGATCAGGAAGCCGCCGCCTGGCTGCGGGATGATGGTCTGCACCGGCATGTCCGGCAGGTAGGTCGCACCGCGCGCCAGGGCGCTGGCATGCAGCGCGCGGAACAGCCGCAGCGAATTCACATCGCCATCCAGCGGGCAGAAGACACCGCCCACCACATCGCGCCCGATCGCGGGCATGGCGCGCGCGATGGTGGCGTGGTCCTGCACCTCCCACGGGATGGCGTCCCAGCCGGGCTGGTTGTGCAGGCGCATCATGGCGGCGCGGCGGGCGTCCAGTTCCTGTTCCGACAGCGCCAGCGCATAGCCGCCATTCTGCCGCAGGCCGGTGGCGATGCCGGTCTCCGCGCGCAGCTCTTCGGCGAAGGCGGCCCAGGCGGCGGCCGAACGCTGCGTCCAATGGCCATAAGGCGCCATGCCCATGCCCTTGGACTGCACCCACACCAGGGCGAAATTGGCGCGGCTGGCGCGGGCCGCGATATCGCCCTCATCCAGAATCGCGCAGCGCAGCCCTTGCCCCGCAAGCCCGCGCGCGATGGACAGGCCCACCACGCCACCGCCGATCACTGCCGCATCGAAATCCCGCATGCACGCAGCGTGACAAGGCCGCGCCGCGCTGTCCATCGCCGCCTGCCCAAAGCGGCGGCGGCGCGCGGCAGGGTTGCATCGCGGCGCGGCAAAGCCCGCCCCGGGCGCTGCGAAGCCGCCAGCGGATCACTGGCGATGGCGCCCCGCGCATGGAAATCCTGCGCCATCCAGGGAGACGCCTCCATGCCCATGAGCCGCCGTGCCGCCCTTGCCGCCCCCGCCATCCTGACCATGCCGCTTGGTGCGAGCATCGCCGAGGCGCAGACCGCCCAGCCGCTGCGCATCGGCATGTCGATCGGTGACATCCCGCGCATGTGGGGCGGGCCGGAAGCCGGCTTCGAGGGCATCCGCTTCGGTGGCTACCTGGTCTATGACAGCCTGGTCCTTTGGGATCTCTCGCGCGCTGATGCGCCCTCGGGGCTTACGCCGGGCCTGGCCACGGAATGGCGGCCCGATCCGGCCAATCGCCGGCGCTGGATCTTCACGCTGCGGCAGGGCGTGGTGTTCCATGATGGCAGCCCCTTCAACGCCGATGCGGTGCTGTGGAACCTCGATTCCATCCTGACCAGCAGCGCGCCGCAATTCGACGGACCGCGTTCATCCCTTGTGCGCACGCGGCTGACCAGCGCGGCATCCTGGGAGAAGATCGACGAGTTCACGGTGGCCATCACCACCCACGAACCCGATGGCATGTTCCCCTACCAGATGAGCTTCATGTGGGTGGTCAGCCCCGCGCAATGGCGCAATCTGGGCGGCGACTGGCAGCGCTTCATGCGCGAACCATCGGGCACCGGGCCGTACCGGCTGGTCAGTGTCACGCCGCGCCAGCGCGCCGAGCTGGAGCCCAACACCCGCTACTGGGACAGCCGGCGCATTCCGCGCGTGCCGCGCACCGTGCTGCTGCCCATCCCCGACGGGCCGGCGCGCGTGGCCGCACTGCGCGCCAACCAGATCGATATCGCCGAGAGCCTGCCGCCGGATGCCATCCCGTCATTGCGCGCGGCGCGCTTCCAGATCGTGCAGAACAGCTACCCGCATATCTGGACCTGGCGGCTGAATGTGAATCCGGGCAGCCCCTTCCATGATGTGCGGGTGCGCCAGGCCGCGAATCTGGCGATCGACCGCGACGGCGTGGCGACCATGCTGGAGGGCAGCGCGCAGGCCGCGCTCGGCAAGGTGACACCCGACCACCCCTGGTTCGGCAACCCCTCCTTCCGGCTGCGCTTTGACCTGGCCGAGGCACGGCGGCTGATGCAGGCGGCGGGCTACGGCCCGCAGCGCCGCGCGGCGGTCTCGGTCATCATGCCGGTCTCGGGCGGCGGGCAGATGGTGCCGCAGCCGATGAACG
>JAIXVH010000182.1 GCA_027483125.1 Acetobacteraceae bacterium
CGATGGGCGCGGCTTGGTTGGCGGGGGTACAGTCCGGCGTCCTGCCCGGCATTGCCGAGGCGCCGGCGCATTGGCGGATGGAGCGGCGGTTTTCGCCGCAGATGGCGCGGGAGGAAGCGGCTGAACGCCACGCGGCCTGGCAAGCCGCCGTGCGCAAGACGCTTACTTCCTGAGCTCCATCTGGATCGGCCCCTCCCGCTCCCCGCGCGCGAACTGATCCACCATCGCGTTGCCGGTGTTGCCCAACTCCGCGGCCGCACCGGTCCAGACGATCTTGCCGTGATGGATCATCGCCGCCTGCTGGCCGATGCGCCTGGCACTCGCCATGTCATGCGTGATGGAAATGGCGGTGGCACCCAGGCGCTGCACGCAATCCACGATCAGCCCGTCGATCACCGCGCCCATGATCGGGTCCAGCCCGGTGGTCGGTTCATCAAAGAAGATCAGGTCCGGCCGCGCCGCCACCGCGCGCGCCAAAGCCACGCGCTTCTGCATGCCGCCCGAGAGTTCCGATGGCGAGAGATCACCCACACTGGCCGCCAGCCCCACCTGCGCCAGCACCTCCGCCGCGCGGTCGCGCGCGGCGGCGCGGGTGATGCGCTTCTGCGCCAGCAGCTTGAAGCAGACATTTTCCCAGACTGGCAGGCTGTCGAACAAGGCGCCCTGCTGGAACAGCATGCCCATGCGATCCATCAGCGCCAGGCGGTCGCGGCGCGAGAGGCGCGTCACATCCTGGCCGCCCACCTCGATCACGCCTTCATCCGGCTGGATCAGGCCCAGGATGCATTTGATGGTGACCGACTTGCCGCTGCCGGACCCACCCAGGATGACCAGGGACGAATTGGGCGCGACCTCGATATCCACGCCATCCAGCACGCGCTTGGCGCCGAAGGATTTGCGCACGCCTTTCAGGCTGACCCCCAGCGCGCTCATGGGCTGAAAAACGCCTCAGTCACCACATAATCCAGCATCAGGATCAGGATCGAGGCCACCACCACGGCCGAGGTCGTCGCCAGCCCCACGCCCTGCGCGCCGCCCTTGCTGTGGAAGCCGTACCAGCAGCCCATCAGCCCGATCACGAAGCCGAACACCGCCGCCTTGATCAGGCCGGAGATGACATCCATCGCCTCCAGCACATCCCAGGTGGAATCGAGATAGGCGGCGCTGACAAAGCCCAGCTTCATCGTGCCGATGACGTAGCCGCCCATCACGCCCAATATATCCGCCACCACCACCAGCAGCGGCAGCGCCAGCGTGGTCGCCAGGATGCGGGGTGCGACCAGGTATTTCATCGGATCCGTGCTCAGCGTGGTCAGCGCGTCGATCTGGTCGGTCACGCGCATGGTGCCCAGTTCCGCGGCCATCGCGGCACCGATGCGGCCTGCCACCATCAGCCCCGCCAGCACCGGCCCCAATTCGCGCACGACCGAGAGCACCACCACGCTCGCCACCGCCGATTGCGCGTTGAACCGCGCGAAGCCGGTATAGCTTTGCAGCGCCAGCACCATGCCGGTGAACAGCGCCGTCAGCGCCACCACAGGCAGGGAGAAATACGCAACCTCCACGAAATGCCGCCAGAATTGCCGCGCGTGGAAGGGCGGGCGGACCATGTGCGACACCGCCTCGGCCGCAAACAGCGCCAGCCGGCCCACGCTCTCGCAGGCCGCCAGCACGGGGCGGCCGATGCCGGCCAGCATGGCACCGACCATCAGACGTATTCGCGCCGGTAACGGGCGCCGAGCGAGGTCAGGATTTCATACCCGATCGTGCTGGCGCGTTCGGCCACCGCGTCGGGCGGATTGTCCGGGCCGATCAGCGTGATCATGTCGCCGGCGCGCGCCGCGATGCCGGTGATGTCGAAGGCGGTCAGGTCCATCGACACCCGTCCTACCACGGGCACCGCGCGCCCGGCCAGGATGCCCATGCCATGGCCAGAGAGCGCGCGCAGATAGCCATCCGCATAGCCCGCCGCGACGATGGCGATGCGGCTGTCCCGCGCGGCGCGCCAGGTGGCGCTGTAGCCGACGGTCTCGCCCGCCGGCACGTCGCGGATTTGCAGGATGGGTGCGTCCAGCCGCAGCACGCAGCGCAGCGGGTTCGGCCCTGGCGCGGGGGCGATGCCGTAGAGCGCCGCACCAGGCCGCGCCAGATCGGAATCATAGCCCAGGAAAATGCCGGAGGAATTGGCGAAACTGCCCGGCACGCCCGGCAGCTGGGCGCGCAGCGCGGCGAAACGCTCCCGCTGCGTCTCATTCAACGGGTGCGCCGGCTCATCGGCGCAGGCCAGGTGCGTCATGACATAGGCAATGTCGAGCGGCGGCAGGCCCTCCAGCCCTGGCACTCCCAGCCGGTTCATGCCGGTATCCACATGCAGCAGCACGGGCGCCTTGCCGGACCAGGCCTGGGCCATCTCCAGCGTGTTGACCACTGGTGTGCAGCCGGGTGCGGCGCCGGGCGGGAAGCCGTTCAGCACCGCGATCATCGGGCCTTCGCCCAGGGCTGCGCGCAGCGCCACGCCCTCCGCCGCATGGGCCACGAAGAAATGCGCGCAGCCTGCAGCGCGCAGCGCGCGCGCCACCGGGGCGGCGCCCAGCCCATAGCCATCGGCCTTCACCACGCCGGCCACCGCGCCGCGATGCCGCGCGCAGAGCGCCCGCCAATTCGCGACGATGGCGCCGAGGTCGATGCTCAGAAGCGCGTCAATCGTAACCCCCAGGGCTGTGCGTCAGATCAAGATTGCCGAAGCGGGTGTATTCCGCCTCGAAATACAGGTCGATCTTGCCGGTCGGGCCGTGGCGCTGCTTGGCGATGTAGAGTTCGGCGCGATTGTGCGCGCGCTCCATATCCATCTTCCAGCGGTCATGGGCGGCGGTGAATTTTTCCATGTTGTCGAAGGCGCTTTCCTTCGGCTCGCGCTGCTTCAGGTAATAGTCGTCGCGATAGACGAACATCACCGCATCGGCGTCCTGCTCGATCGAACCGGATTCGCGAAGGTCCGACAGCTGCGGGCGCTTATCCTCGCGCTGTTCCACGGCGCGCGAGAGCTGCGAGAGCGCCATCACCGGCACATGCAGCTCCTTCGCCAGCGCCTTCAGGCCCTGGGTGATCATGGAGATTTCCAGCACGCGGCTGTCGGTGCGCGTGCCGGGCGCGGGGCGCATCAGCTGCAGATAATCCACCACCACGAAATCCAGGCCGCGCGTACGTTGCAGCCGGCGGCAGCGGGTGCGCAGCGCGGACATGTTGATGGCCGGCGTGTCGTCGATGACGATCGGCAGCGTGGCCAGGGTGCGGCTGGCTTCGTAGAAGCGGTCGAATTCATCCTGGCTGACCTC